>JBJTKU010000046.1:0-11181 GCA_046096605.1 Candidatus Planktophila sp.
AGCTACAGATCCGAGATTTGAAGGCAATGGAAGAGCTAAAACTCGAAATCTCTCACCATCTGCTTTGATGGTAAACGGATCTCCATTTAATTCTGCAACCTCGGCCGGGGTGTAGCCGGCGATGTAATCAGTGATTGATACTGAGTTGAGATCGCCACCAATGCCCCCTACAACAGCCCCCTGAGCATCCAAAAGAGTGACAGATGTCGCTGTCGGTACTCGATCAAGAGGCGTCTGTCGATCATCATCGTCATCGAAGCCATTATTTTCTTGGTGTTGCCTAAACTCATGGTTGTCGACAATTCCTGCTCTATTAACACGAGGCAGCGAGCCAGAAGCAAGGTTTATAAGTTGTTCATCAATTTGGTGAATGAGAAATGATTTTAGTGATTGCTGAGCAACTACACCGGATGCGATAAAACCAAGTGTTGAGAGAATGACAACGCCAAGTACAAGGCGATTGCGCAGACTCCACTGCGAGAACGGGCTCTTCATTATTTATCGCTTGATGTGGCGCTTGGAACTCTAAGACGATACCCAACACCGCGAACAGTGTGAATCAGAGGTGGATCATAGATATCAATCTTCTTACGTAGGTACGAGATATAAGTTTCAACGATTCCGGCATCGCCTCTAAAGTCATACTCCCAGACGTGATCTAAAATCTGCGCCTTAGAGACAACGCGATCAGCGTTAATCAGCAAATAACGTGTCAACAAAAATTCAGTAGGAGATAGATCTAAAAGGTTGCCTGCACGTCTAACTTCATGTGTTGCCTCATCGAGTTCAAGATCTGCAAAACGAATCTTTTCATCATCGTGGTCCATCTCAACAACACCGATGCGACGCAAGAGCGCGCGTAAACGTGCAACGAGCTCCTCCAAACTAAATGGCTTTGTCATGTAATCATCGCCACCAATAGTTAGCCCTGCAACTTTATCTTCCATGCCATCTTTTGCTGTCAGAAAGAGAACGCCGACATTTGCACCTTCATTGCGAATCTGGCGACAGACTTCAAAACCATCTTGGTCAGGCAGCATCACATCAAGAACGATGGCATGCGGTTTAAATTCTTCAGCGACCGCCAGCGCCTGTGATCCAGTTGCTGAAGTGCGAACATCAAAACCTACAAAGCGAAGACTGGTGGAGATGAGATCGCTGATACTTGTCTCATCGTCGACAACGAGGATGCGCTGGCCTGTACTGGGTTTGCTCATAATGAAAGACTCCTCCCCAAGGCTGGGAGAATGCTGAGAATGACCTTTAAAGAGGTGGAGTTAGCGCCACTTGGTCGCTAGCGAGAAGCCGACGCCGATAAAGGTAAAGCCAATGATCATATTCCAAGCGCCAATCCCAGGGACTGGGTACTTAGTTTGTGAGACGTAAAAGGTGACGATCCAGAAGAGGCCGATAAGGAAATTGGCGACCATAACAGGAGCTAGCCACGATGGGCTCTCCAGTGGTGCATGTGGCTCAAGTGCATGAACCTGCTCGTCATGAGCGCGGGACTCTTGAACTTTTTTACGCAATTTCGACTTTGGCATGGGCGAAAGGTTACACGCTTCCCAGACCTATTGGCCACCCCAGCAACCGTTGAGATAGGTCAGAATTACGCCATGTCCTCTGCTGCCCACACAACACGGATTCTCGTGGTCGATAACTATGACTCTTTTGTCTTTAACTTGGTGCAGTACCTGCAGCAATTAGGTGCTGAGTGCACAGTTGTGCGCAATGACGAAGTGAGCGCAGAAGAGGCGGCAAAGTACGACGGCGTACTTATCTCTCCGGGACCTGGAACTCCAGAAGAAGCCGGCGTGAGTATTCCGATGATTAAGTACTGCGCTAATCACTCAATTCCGCTCTTTGGCGTCTGTCTTGGACATCAAGCAATCGGTGTTGCATTCGGTGCAACCGTTTCGCGAGCGCCAGAACTTTTGCATGGGAAGACTTCTCAAGTTCATCACACTGGTGCAGGAATCTATAAGGAGATCCCGTCACCATTTAGGGCAACGCGATATCACTCACTCGCGGTTGAACCAGAGACAATTAGCGCAGATCTTGAAGTAACCGGTAAAACCGAATCAGGTGTTGTAATGTCGATGCGACATAAAACATTGCCTATCGAAGGCGTGCAATTTCACCCAGAGTCTGTACTTACCGAATATGGATATTTAATGCTCGCAAATTGGTTGACACAATGCGGAGATAAGAATGCGCTCGCAAAGTCAGTTGGTCTTGCACCAGTTCTTGGAAAAATTTAAGGCGCGCGATTAATTGTAATTGTTACTGAATCGCCAATTGTTTGTGTGGTTCCTGCCTCTGGCGCCTGGCGAATAACAACACCAATCGGTTGGGCGGGGTCATAGTCATAGAATTCTTTAATGAGAAAATCCGAGTTAAAGAGCAGCGTCTTAGCCTGAATAGCTTCTATTCCAACCAGATCAGGAACTTCTACTTCGCCGCTTGCAATAGTAAGGATTACGCCCGAACCTGCAGTAATTGTCGATCCAGGTCCAGGTGTTACCTCTAAAACAGTTCCTTGTGCTTCATCAGAAGGGGCTGCAATTGTTTGCGAGACAACAAGACCTGCGGCGGCAAGAGCAGCACGAGCATCAGTAAGCACCATTCCGATCAAACCATCAGGAACAATTGCATTTCCTGGACCATCTGAGATTGTAAGCACCACCCCTGATCCAGGTTTTACATCACTTGATGCAAGAGGAATCTGGCTTGCGATGCGACCTGCGGGAATTCGTGGATCATGTGCGCGAGTAATAGTGACCACATATTGGTTCAATAATTCACGTGCCTGATCTTCTGTCAGACCAACAACATTAGGAAGCTCAAATCCAATACTTGGTTCTGATGCACCATTAAGCGAGAGGCCGACAATTGCTAGGACAGATGCAATCAGGATTGATCCGCCGGCACTAAGGAAACTGCGGCGCTTGAGCGAACGAACGCGAGCGATCTTTGTTGTGACATGGACTCCGCTACGAAGACGTTTGATATCTGCCAACATGGATAGCGCATCTTGATATCTGGCGTCAGGACTCTTACTGAGTGCAACACCCAATACGGTCTCAATATCAACTGGTAGATCCGGTTGAAGTGAACGAACCGGAGGATATTGACCAGAGACATGTTGCAATGCAATCGATACAGGAGTCTCACCGGTAAATGGGGGACGACCTGTCAACAATTCATAGAGCAAACAACCGGTTGAGTAGAGATCGCTGCGGGAATCTGCAATCGAACCTTGTGCTTGTTCTGGCGAGAGATATTGGGCGGTACCAACAACATTCCAGGTACTTGTCAGTGTTGCACCCAAGTCATCGGTGGCACGGGCGATTCCAAAATCCATCACCTTGACATCACCAGAATCAGTAATCATGATGTTGGCAGGTTTAATATCGCGGTGCACGATTCCGCGCATATGTGAGTAATCAAGAGCCTCAAGTACACCAGAGATAATCTCTAGCGCTCGATCACACGCTATTCGTTCGCCTTCGTGAATGAGATCGCGCAAAGTGTGCCCAGTAACAAGTTCCATCACGATGTAAGGTGCTGGATCCTCTCCCGAATCGTAAACAGCGACAATTCCTGGATGATTTAATCCAGCGGCAGCTTTTGCCTCTTTTCTAAAGCGTGCGACAAAAGATGGATCTTGAGCTAAATCGCTACGCAGAATCTTTACTGCGACCTCGCGCGAAAGGCGCTGATCTTGTGCGGTGTAGACATCTGCCATGCCACCAGTGCCGATCATGGCACCAAGGAGGTATCGACCGCCTAATAACTTTGACATCATGAGGCCGCCGTTCCAAAAAATTGGATCTGGTCAGCTGCCATATCGTTAGTTACAAGATCGGCGATTACAACGGTGACGTTATCTGGGGCTCCATTGATATAGGTGGCATCGATAAGGTCAGCGACAGCTTCTTCTGGGGATTTTGATTTAACTAAAGCTTTGATCTCTTTATCGCTGAGCACCCCTGAAAGGCCATCACTGCAGAGAATAAAACGATCCGAATCTTTAAGGTCGAAAATGTGCAGACCGATAGAGAGAGTGCCGGTACCCATGAGCGCCTGGGTCAACATAGACCGTTGCGGATGTTCTGCAATATCTGTCTCTGTAATGGTGCCTGCAGCAAGGAGTTCTTGCATGACGGTGTGATCGACACTGAGTTGTTCGATTGAAGCACCACGAATTCGGTAGGCACGTGAATCACCAACATGCAAAAGCGCTACCTGGTTATTGCGAATAAAGAGTGCGGTGAGGGTCGTTCCAAGCCCCGAGAGCGCAGGGTCTTCGTCACTAGCTTTTTTGAGAGCGATATCAATATCTTCGATCGTTGCATTGAAGAAATCATCCGCCGAATCTTGATCCATCTCTGCATCCATAAATACAGATGCTCTACGAGCAAGAATGTGAAGTGCGATAGATGATGCAACTTCACCACCTGCATGGCCGCCCATTCCATCTGCAACAGCAATCAATTGTGGGTGTGTCAGTGCACCATCTTCGTTGCCATTTCGGATTAAGCCAACGCTTGAGCGCGCAGCGCTTACAAAGAAGAGGCTATCCATATCGCTAAGCCTAATGGAATGCGCATCGAACTACACCGCTCGGCTATCCTTGCGCAGTGAGTACATATGCCTATCTCGGCCCAGTCGGGACCTTCACAGAGGCTGCACTCAAGAAAATTACCTCATCGATAGATTCACGTATTCCCTATGCCAATGTCACCGCAGCCCTTGATGCGGTACGAAAAGGTGATGCAGATTTTGCTTTAGTTCCGATTGAAAACTCTGTTGAAGGAGTGGTTGCGCGCACCCTCGATGAACTTGCTACAGGCGATCCGCTAGTGGTCGCTGGAGAAGTTACTTTACCTGTGGCCTTTGCGTTAATGACAAAGTCGGGTCAATCAACAATCACAACGATTGCAACGCATCCCCACGCTGAGTCACAGTGCCGTTCCTATATCGCCAAGCACTACCCACACGCAGAATTAGTTCCGACTGCATCTACCGCAGCTGCTGCACTAGCTCTTACGCGCGGCGAATTCGACGCCGCGATTGCATCAAGTGCGGCTGCAGAACACTTCGGTCTGACGGTTATCGCCGAGAACATTGGAGATAATGATGGGGCGGTCACGCGATTTGTTTTAGTAAGAAAACCTGGAGCAATCCCTACGCCAACTGGTCACGATCGCACGTCAGTTGCTCTCTTCATCGATATCGACCACGCAGGTGCTTTGCTTGAAATTCTCACAGTCTTTGCCGACCACGATGTAAACCTCACATTTATTCAGAGCCGCCCCACAGGTCGCGAATTAGGTCACTACCATTTCATTATTGACGTTGAAGGCCATTGCCAAGATGAGCCAGTTGCTCGTTCACTCGACGAGTTGGCAGAGATCTGTGATGACATTAGATTCTTAGGTTCATATCCACGAGAGGTGCGAGCATGATTGATATTAAATTCCTGCGTGAAAATCCAGATGCTGTTCGCGCATCGCAAAAAGGTCGTGGCGAAGATGTCACTATCGTGGATAAAGTTTTGGCAAGTGATGAGGCAAAGCGTGCTGCAATTACAGAGTTTGAACAGCTTCGTGCCGAACAAAATGTCCTCTCTAAATCTGTCGGTGCTGCCAAAGGTGATGAAAAGAGCGCACTGCTTGCCAATGCGAAGGCGTTAGCTGACAAGGTAAAGGCAGCAGATGCAAAGCGCGCAGAGATTGAAGCACAAGCTGATGCGCTAGCCATGGTGATCTCAAATATCTTAGATCCAGAAGCACCAATCGGTGGCGAAGAAGATTTTGTAGTGATTGAACATGTAGGAACGCCACGAGATTTTGCTGAAGCTGGATTTGAGCCAAAAGATCACGTCGAACTCGGAAAATTACTTGGTGCAATTGATACTGAACGTGGAGCAAAAGTTTCTGGTTCCCGTTCTTATTACCTTACAGGCGTTGGCGCTCTACTTGAATTTGCTCTTGTGAACTATGCGATCAAGGAAGCAACTAAAGCTGGATTTATTCCTGTGATTCCACCGGTATTGGTAAAGCCATCTGCGATGGAAGGAACAGGATTCTTAGGACAAGCTGCGGAAAATGTTTATCATCTTGAAAAAGATGATTACTACTTAGTTGGAACAAGTGAAGTACCACTGGCAGCATTTCACATGGATGAAGTTCTTGATGGTGCAAAACTTCCCATACGTTATGCCGGTTATTCATCTTGTTTCCGCCGCGAGGCTGGAAGTTATGGGAAAGATACTCGTGGAATTATTCGCGTCCACCAATTTGATAAAGTCGAAATGTTCTCATTCTGTAAGCCTGAAGATGCAAAGGAAGAACATAAGCGTTTACTGCAGTGGGAGAAGGATTTTCTCAACGCAATGGAGATCCCATACCGCGTTATTGATGTTGCTTCAGGTGATCTAGGATCAAGTGCTAATCGCAAATTTGATATCGAGGCTTGGATTCCTACACAGAGTGCTTATCGTGAGGTCACGAGTACCTCTAATTGCACAGAGTTCCAGGCAAGACGCCTCAATATTCGCTATAAAGATGGCGAGGGCACCAAGGCAGTTGCCACCCTCAACGGAACACTGGTTGCGATCCCACGCATGATTGTTGCGATTTTAGAGAACCATCAGAATGCGGATGGAACAGTCAACGTCCCGCCTGCATTACAGCCATTCCTTGGTACGAAGCGATTTGAGCTTGTGTGAAGTTTGGTAGTACTCGCCCTAAATTAATTGCCACAGATCTTGATGGAACGATTGTCCATCACGACGGAACAATTACCCCTCGCACTCTTGAAGCATTTGCACGAGCGCGCGATCTTGATGTCTCGATCTGGTTTGTCACAGGACGTCCACCACGCTGGATGGGAGAGATCAAAGAGGCATTTGGATATGGGAATGCAATCTGCTGTAACGGTGCGATGAACTATGACCTGCTCAACGGCAAAGTAATTGAAGAATGGTCCATTCCTGATGATCTCTTACATACATCGATTAAGAGATTGCGCCAATCAATTCCTGGAGTTTCATTTGCCGTCGAATCGCATAATTTTTTTAAACGTGAAAAATCCTATGTTGCAATGTGGGATGCTGGAATCGATCATCAAGGGTGTAATCAGATCGAAGAAGTACTCTCTCAACCCATATTGAAATTTTTAGTGCGCTGTTCAGGTCATGAATTTACTTCAGACGAGATGCTAGAAATTGCGCAACGAGAAATCGGTGATCTTGTTACCGTTACACATTCAAGTCCAACCGCATCGCTTTTAGAGATTTCAGCTAAGGGCATCTCTAAAGGAGAAACACTTGCGCTGATGGCAGGACGCCTTGGATTTGGAAGAGAAGATTGTGTGAGCTTTGGGGATAATCCCAATGACTTCTCAATGTTGGAATGGTGTGGTCGCTCCTATGCAATTGGCGATGGCCATCCCGATGCCCGCAACTATGCAAAAGATCTGACTGAACCACATATGGAAGATGGCGTTGCGAAGATCATTGAAAAGCTCCTCGATCTTCCTGCATAAATGCCTTCGATTTTTTAGAACCCCCTGTTGTCATGTAGCCTCTCCCACGGAGGGCTCGCATAGCGGCCGAGTGCACCGGTCTTGAAAACCGGCAGGTGAAAGCCTCGTGGGTTCAAATCCCACGCCCTCCGCCAGTTTTTTAATTCTGTGGCTGACTTCATAGCCTGCACACGGGCTACCACCTAGCGCCATTTACTTATTCGGCGCACACTTGCCCCATTAAAGCCATCACAAGCGGTGGCAAAGAGGGGTAATAAGGATGTCAGGAGTTTTCTCTCCATCGCGCGCGGAAATTAAGGAGCGCACGCTTCGCACCGATAAGTGGTGGTTACAACCGCTGGCAACATTTGGTGTGCTCTTTACTTTTGTAATCTATGCAACCTTCCGTGCATTTGAAGGTGCTTTTTACTACAAAGATCACCTCATCTCACCTTTCTACTCTCCGTGTCTTTCGCAAGCATGTATCCCTGAAGCAACAATTGGTGGATGGACTCCAGTTAGCGCAGAAATTTTTAACTTCCCGCTTTCACCAGCTTTAATCATCTTGATCTTCCCACTTGGTTTCCGCATGACCTGCTACTACTACCGTAAGGCCTACTACCGTGCGTTCTGGATGTCGCCACCAGCGTGCGCAGTTGCAGAGCCACATAAGAAGTACACAGGCGAAACTCGTCAGCCACTTATTCTGCAGAATGCACATCGTTGGTTCTTCTACGCAGGGCTTATTTTCAACGTAATTCTTACTTATGACGCAATCATCTCCTTTAAGAATAAGGAAGGTGAGTGGGGGCATATGAGCGTTGGTTCGCTGGTATTGGTCTTTAGCTCAACCATGCTCTGGATGTATTCACTTTCATGTCACACATGTCGCCACACTGTCGGCGGACGCCTGAAGCACTTCTCAAAGCATCCAGTGCGCTACAAGTTGTGGACTTTAATTTCACGATTGAACCACTCACACCAACTCTTTGCATGGATCTCACTCTTTGCAGTTGCTTTTGCCGATATTTATGTCCGTCAAGTCGCTTCTGGCGCATGGACCAACCTCTACTTCTTCTAATGACTTCAAGGGACTTCAAGGGAAAATCAAGATGACTGAACTAGAACGCTTTAAATACGACGTCCTTGTAATCGGAGCAGGCGGCGCGGGTCTTCGCGCTGCAGTCGAGGCGCGTGAAGCAGGCCTTCGTGTTGCCATCATCTGTAAATCACTATTTGGCAAGGCCCACACTGTTATGGCAGAGGGTGGTGCTGCTGCTTCGATGGGAAACGTGAACAGCGGCGATAACTGGCAGGTGCACTTCCGCGACACAATGCGTGGTGGAAAATTCCTTAACCATTACCGAATGGCGGAACTTCACGCAAAAGAATCACCTGATCGCATCTATGAACTTGAGATGTGGGGCGCGCTCTTTGATCGCACCAAAGAAGGAAAGATTAGTCAGCGTAACTTTGGAGGACATGAGTATCCACGTCTTGCACACGTCGGCGATCGCACAGGTCTAGAACTCATTCGCACAATGCAGCAGAAGATAGTTCAGTTGCAGCAGAAGGATGCGCGCGACTACGGAGATGCACAAGCGAACATCCGCGTATTTGCAGAACTTACAATTACCGAAATTATTAAAGAAGACGGGAAAGTTGCAGGTGCTTACGGTTATTGGCGTGAGAGCGGCAGCGAAGTTCTCTTCGAAGCACCGGCTGTTGTTATTGCAACCGGTGGTGTTGGTAAGACATTTAAAATCACATCCAACTCTTGGGAGGGCACAGGTGATGGCCACGCGCTAGCTCTCAAAGCCGGTGCAAATCTTGTTGATATGGAGTTTTTGCAATTCCATCCAACAGGAATGGTATGGCCACCATCTGTTCGTGGAATCCTTGTTACAGAATCGGTTCGTGGAGAAGGTGGAGTTCTCACCAACACATTAGGCGAACGATTTATGTTCAAGTACATTCCAGAAGTATTTAAAGATAAATATGCAGATAATGAAGAAGAGGCTGATCGCTGGTACACCGATCAAGATAATAATCGCCGTCCACCAGAACTTCTTCCTCGAGATGAGGTCGCAAGAGCGATCAACGCAGAGGTTAAAGCAGGTCGCGGAACCGAACATGGCGGAGTATTCCTCGATGTTTCAAAGCGCATCCCAGCCGACGTTATTAAGAAGCGTCTACCATCCATGTGGCACCAGTTCTATGAACTTGCTGGTGTAGATATCACCAAGGAAGCGATGGAGGTTGGTCCAACCTGCCACTACGTGATGGGCGGAGTAGAAGTTGAGCCAGATACTGCAGCTGCAGTGGGCGTTCCAGGTCTCTTTGCCGCAGGCGAAGTTGCTGGTGGAATGCACGGCTCAAATCGTCTCGGTGGAAACTCGCTCTCAGATCTACTCGTCTTCGGTCGTCGCGCAGGAATGGGCGCTGCTGCCTACGTAAAGAGTGCAACACCAGTTGCAGTCAGCCAAGCATCAGTTAAGGCCGCTGCCGATCGCATTCAAGCACCATTTACTCGAACAGGTGGCGAGAATGCATATTCACTTCACCAAGAACTACAAGAAGTGACCCACAACCTTGTAGGAATTATTCGCACAGGTTCTGAACTTCAAGAGGCCATTGGAAAGATTGCCGATATCCGCAGACGCAGCCAGAATGTCAGCGTTGCTGGAGATCGTAAATTCAATCCTGGCTTCCACTTAGCTTTCGACCTCGACAACATGCTGTTAGTTGCCGAGAGCACTGCAAAGTCTGCGATCGCTCGTGAAGAATCACGTGGCGGACATACTCGAGATGACTTCCCGGGTATGAACAATAAATGGCGTCAGGTCAATCACATCTCGTCATTCAACGGCCATGAAGTTGTCGTTCGCGAGCAAGCCCTCCCAGCGCTACCCAAAGAACTCTTTGATCTCTTCGACGTTCATGAGTTGGAGAAATACATGACACCGGAAGAAATTGCGAAAGGCGGTTCCAACTAATGGCACGCAAAGTAAATCTTCGAATTTGGCGCGGTGATTCCACAAGTGGATCTCTTCAAAACGTTGAAGTAGATGCCAATGAAGGTGAAGTGGTCCTAGATGTAATTCATCGCGTGCAAGCAACCCAAATGGGTGACTTGGCAGTGCGTTGGAATTGCAAAGCCGGCAAGTGCGGATCTTGTTCAATGGAGATCAACGGTAAGCCACGTCTTGCCTGCATGACACGAATGAGCTCTTTTGAAGAGGGTGAAGAGATCACAGTGACTCCACTTCGCGCATTTCCTGTTATTAAAGATCTCGTTACCGATGTCTCTTTCAACTACCAAAAAGCTCTAGAAGTGCCTGCATATGAGCATCCTGCCGACCTTGGTCCAGGTGAAGCGCGCATGGAACAAATTGATGTGGAGCGTAGCCAGGAATTCCGTAAATGTATTGAATGTTTCCTCTGTCAGAACACCTGTCACGTAATACGTGATCATGAAGAGAATAAGAAATCATTTGCTGGGCCACGATTCTTTATCCGAATCGCAGAGCTTGATATGCATCCATTGGATATGTTGAAGAATCGTAAGCGCACAGCTCAAGAAGAGCATGGCCTTGGAATGTGCAATATCACCAAGTGCTGCACTGAAGTGTGCCCCGAACATATCAA
>JBJTKU010000047.1:0-4229 GCA_046096605.1 Candidatus Planktophila sp.
GTAAATGAATCTTTCTCATCCCAATGTGCAGAAAGGATAGGTGTGAGCTTTGACATTACTTGCCTCCCTTTTCCTGTGCACGAGCAATTCCAAGTCCAAGAAGAGTTGCAGGACCTGCCTGTACACCTTCGCCCGCAAGACCATCATCGAGGCCAGCCAAAACTGCAGATGCTTCCTTGTAGGTAACGAGACGATTAGGTCCGCGTGTTGGCGCTGGTGGATTTCCTGCACGGGCACCATCAACAAGAGCTTTAGCCGACTCAACGGTTTGGTTGTCGTAGAACTCCCAGTTAGCCATCACTACAGGTGCGTAATCACATGCTGCGTTGCACTCGATATGTTCAAGTGAAACTTTTCCATCTGCAGTAACGCCATCGTTTTCGATTCCAAGATGCTCCTTGAGAGCACCAAAGATTGCGTCTCCTCCCATAACAGCACAGAGTGTGTTCGTGCAGACTCCGATGTGATACTCACCGACAGGCTTGCGCTTATACTGGGTGTAGAAAGTTGCGACAGCAGAAACTTCAGCGGTCTCGATTTCAAGAAGATCAGCAATCATCTCGATTCCTGAGTTGGTGACATAGCCAGCCACTGATTGCACGTAGTGCAGCAATGGCATAATCGCAGAACGCTTGCGTGGATAGCGCGCGATAATTGAATTCATGATTTCGATATTGAGTGTGTGATCTACAGATGACATTAGCGGTCAACACCTCCCATGACAGGATCGATAGATGCAACAGCGCCGATAATGTCGGCAACCATTCCTCCTTCACTCATTGCTGATGTAGATTGCAAGTTATTAAAAGATGGTTCACGGAAGTGAACGCGGTATGGACGAGTTCCGCCATCAGAGACAACATGGGCTGCGAGTTCACCGCGAGGTGATTCAACTGCTGCGTAGACCTGACCGGCAGGAACGCGGAAACCTTCAGTCACAAGTTTGAAATGATGTATTAACGCTTCCATCGACGATCCCATGATTTCGCGGATGTGATCGAGTGAATTACCCAACCCATCTGCACCCAGTGCTAATTGGGCCGGCCATGCGATCTTTTTGTCGGCAACCATTACTGGAGCACCCTTGAGCGCATCGAGCTTGTCGACTGCCTGTTCGATAATACGAAGTGATTGTTCGAGTTCGGCCATACGAATAAGGAAGCGACCGTACACATCGCAAGTGTCTGCAGTGATTACATCGAATTCATAATTTTCATATCCGCAATAAGGATTCATCTTGCGCAGATCCCAAGGTAATCCGGTTGAACGAAGCACAGGTCCTGTGATCCCAAGCGTTGTACATCCGGCCAAATCAAGATAACCAATACCCTCAGTGCGCTTCATCCAGATTGTATTGCCCACCAAGAGGCGCTCGTTATCCTTGAAGTTCTTACGAAGTTCTTTTACAAGGTTGCGAAGTCGAGCAGTCATTCCTTCTGGAAGATCTTGCTGCACTCCACCAGGTCGTACATAGGCCATATTCATACGAAGTCCTGTGATTGCCTCAAATGCATCAAGGACCATTTCGCGTTCGCGGAATGCAAAGAACATTGGACCCATCGCACCGAGTTCGAGCGCACCAGTACCAAGTGCGACCATGTGGGATGAGATTCGATTGAGCTCCATCATCAAAACGCGAATAACAGATGCGCGTTCAGGAACATCATTGGTTATTCCTAGGAGCTTTTCGATTGCCAGGCAATACGCAGTTTCGTTAAAGATTGGGCTTAAGTAATCCATACGTGTTGCAAATGTGGTCCCTTGAGTCCATGAACGAAATTCCATATTTTTCTCGATACCTGTGTGCAGGTAACCAATACCTGGGCGGACTTCTGTAACTGTTTCGCCCTCAAGTTCAAGAACTAGGCGCAGAACGCCATGTGTGGATGGGTGCTGTGGGCCCATATTGACAATGATGCGCTCTTCTTTCGCCTCACCAATTTCGGAGACGAGTTCATCCCAGTCGCCGCCAGTAACTGAATAAACAGTTCCTTCGGTAGTTTCGCGTGATGATGCATACGGATCAAAAGTAGTTGTCACTTGTATGACCTCCGCTGTGATGGAGCAGGTGTTGTTGCTCCCTTGTACTCGACTGCGATTCCACCAAGCGGGTAATCCTTGCGTTGCGGATGTCCATCCCAATCATCTGGCATCAAAATGCGAGTGAGTCCTGGATGGCCATCAAAGATAATTCCGAACATGTCGAATGTTTCGCGCTCATGCCAATTGTTACCGCCCCAGACTTCAACAAGTGAAGGAATGTGTGGGTCAACTTCGGATGTGCATACTTCAAGGCGAATTCGTTGATTTTTTGTCATAGAAAGTAATGGGTAGACAGCGACGAGTTCAGATCCCGTGCGATCTGGATAGTGAACGCCAGAGACACCCATGCACATTTCAAAGAGCAACTTGTCGCGAAGGATGCGAGCAACTTCTACAAGGCGTTCCTTCTTAATGTGAAGTGTGAGTTCGCCGCGGTCGACAACAACACGAGTAACCGCATCTGCAAAGTCTGGATATGCGCGCTCTAGATCATCTGCTACCTGATCAAAGTAACCGCCAAATGGGCGTTCTGTTGATCCTGGCGTTGCTGTCGTTCGTACGAGTCCGCCGTAACCAGAGGTATCACCGGTGCCGCGAGCGCCAAACATTCCTTGCTGAGTATCGCTCATTACGCGTGAGTCCCCTCGAGTGGGAAAGAACCGAGTTGGATCGTAGGGCGAGCATTTAGCGCTGCTTTTTCGACTTCCTTAATGACAGCTTCGCGATTAGGTCCAAGGGCTGTATTACTAATTTGTTCGTGCAATTTAATGATTGCATCCATCAACTGTTCGGGACGTGGTGGGCACCCAGGAAGATAGATATCCACCGGAACAATGTGATCAACGCCCTGCACAATCGCGTAGTTGTTAAACATTCCACCCGATGATGAACAAGCGCCCATTGCAATAACCCATTTTGGTGCAGTCATTTGATCGTAGATCTGACGAAGAACGGGTGCCATCTTCTGTGAAACGCGACCTGCAACAATCATGAGATCTGCCTGACGTGGAGATGCGCTAAAGCGCTCCATTCCAAAGCGAGAGATGTCGTGCTTCGGTGCTGATCCAAGTGCCATCATCTCAATCGCGCAACACGCTAGACCGAAAGTAGCTGGCCAGACAGAACTCTTGCGCATGTATCCGGCGAGACCTTCAACAGTTGAGAGAAGAACTCCGCTTGGTAATTTTTCTTCCAGACCCATCTCTTAATCCCATTCCAATCCGCCACGTCGCCACACGTATGCATAAGCGATAAATACAGTTCCGATAAAGATTGCCATTTCAACTAATCCAAAGAGGCCGAGTTGATCAAAGGTGACAGCCCATGGATAGAGAAAGACGATTTCAATATCAAAGACGATGAAGAGCATTGCCGTGAGGAAGTACTTCACTGGGAAGCGTCCGCCTTCTAGCGCTTGTGGTGAAGGTTCAATTCCACACTCGTAGGCTTCCTGCTTGGCGCGGTTGTATCTGGCAGGTCCTGTGATTGCTGCAACGCCGACTGAAAAAGCTGCAAAGCCAAAGCCAAGTGCAAAGAGGATGAGGATCGGAATATATGGATTGGCGCTCACGGGGCGTAAGTCTAGGCGGTGGCGACCAGTGGAGATATCGCCTAAGGCGCTACAGCCGTGTGAATTGCCACAACTCCACCGGTCAGATTTTTCCAGCCAACCTGAATCCAGCCAGCTTCGACGATTGCCGCTGCTAGACCCTTCTGATCCGGCCAGGCACGAATCGAGTCAGCAAGATAGATATAGGCATCGGGGTTTGAAGAGGTGACTTTGGCGATCGCAGGAAGTGCGCGCATCAGATAATTCATATAGATCGCCCTAAATGGAGCAAAGGTGGGGCTAGAAAACTCGACAACGACAAGGCGGCCGCCTGGCTTGACGACTCGCAGGGCTTCGGCCAGCGCTTGTGCAGCGTTCTGTGTATTACGAAGGCCGAAGGAGATGGTCAGAAGGTCAAAAGAGTGATCTGGAAAGGGCAGGTTAAGGGCATCGGCCTTGATAAAGGTCAGATCAGGGCGTGCCTTCTTGCCAGCGGCGATCATCCCTTCAGAGAAGTCAGCGGCGATGACATCTGCCCCAGCAGCAGCCAAAGGTGCCGAGCTCGAGCCTGTTCCGGCGGCTAGATCCAGAATCTTCATCCCAGGGGCAGGGGCGATCACCTTGGTGGCAGCCCTGC
>JBJTKU010000048.1:0-6706 GCA_046096605.1 Candidatus Planktophila sp.
ATGCTGTCGCGGATCATCTCGAGGTTTTCATCGAGTGAGGTTTTAAGTGCAAGATCAACGTGGCGATCAAAGGCTTTTGCAACAAGTGTCACCACAGGTGCTCCGCTATCGCGAAGTGCGCCAAGGAGTGCATCATCTGCTGCCTTGACGTGAGGGCGACGCGTTGCACCGAAAGCCACGAAAGTAGCGTTCTTTAGCTTAAGTTCTTTTTTGGCAAGTGCGAAGAATTCAGTATCTTTTGGATTTGCTCCTGGCCATCCGCCTTCGATAAAGCCAACACCTAAATCATCGAGATGGCGCGCAATTGTCAGTTTGTCATGGACTGAGAGGTTTAAACCTTCTTGCTGTGCGCCATCGCGAAGTGTGGTGTCATAGATGTGAAACGAGTCATCGATTGCCATTACAGAACTCTCTTCACCCAGCCATGCTTATCTTCGATAGTACCGTGTTGAATTCCAAGAAGATGGTTACGAATTTGCATCGTGATGGTGCCTGGCTGACCGTCACCAGTCACCCAAGTACCCATAGCACTCTTAGCTTGACCGATCGGTGAGACAACCGCCGCTGTTCCGCAGGCAAAGGTTTCTGTAATTTCACCAGAAGCGATTCCCTCTTGCCAGTCGGTGGTGCTGATCATTCCCTCTTCAACTTTATAACCAAGATCTACAGCAACACTTAAAATAGAGTCGCGAGTGACACCTGGTAGTAATGTGCCGGTTAACTTAGGCGTAAAGATTGTGGCGCTCTCACCTTTGCCCTTAACAAAGTAGAGATTCATGCCACCCATCTCTTCAACCCATTTGCGTTCAACGGCATCGAGCCAGACAACCTGATCACAACCCTGTTTTGCTGCAGCTTTCTGTGCAACAAGACTGGCCGCATAGTTTCCACCGCACTTTGCTTCGCCTGTTCCGCCTTGGGATGCACGAACATATTCGGTTGAGATCCAGACAGAGACTGCCTTTGATGGGTCGAAGTAGGCACCGGCAGGAGTCGCGATAAGAATGTATGTTGCTTTATTGGAAGGGCGTACGCCTAACCCCACTTCTGTTGCGATCATAAATGGGCGGATATAAAGGGATTCTCCAACTTTGTTGGGAACCCATCCAGCATCTTGTTTCACAAGTGCTTCAACAGTTTCCATAAAGAGTTCAACGGGCATTTCAGGGAGAGCTAATCGAGCAGCACTTCGTGCAAATCTCTTGGCATTTGCTTCTGGGCGAAAGAGTGCGATGCCGCCATCTGGTTGGCGATACGCCTTCATGCCTTCAAAGATTTCTTGTCCGTAATGAAAGACTGCAGTAGCTGGATCTAAAGAGATTGGACCGTAAGGAACGAGCTCTGGTTCTGCCCATCCACTCTTCTCATCCCACTGACAGATAACCATGTGATCGGTGTAGTACTTACCGAATCCACCTTCTGCAACAAGTGCATCACGTGTTGCTGGGTCCTTAGCCTGTGGATTGAAAGTGATCTTCATATTAGAGCAGCGCTAGCAGCGCATCCCCCACTTCAGTTGTGCTTCGCTTTGCAGTACCTCGTGTAGCAAGATCCTTTGCAACAGCTGCTTGAACATCGCGAGCAGCTTGTGAGAGCCCGAGGTGATCGAGCATCATCGCAACAGACATGACTGTTGCAGTTGGATCAGCCAAGTTCTTTCCAGCGATATCAGGAGCTGAACCATGAACAGGTTCAAACATTGATGGGAATGCACCGGTTGGGTTGATATTTCCAGATGCTGCCAACCCGATGCCTCCGCAGATTGCTGCGGCGATATCGGTCAAGATATCTCCGAAGAGGTTATCTGTAACTACAACATCGAAGCGATCTGGGTTGGTCACAAAGAACATCGAAGCTGCATCAACATGTAGATAATCGGTAGCGATTGCTGGGTACTCAGTCGCAACTTCATTAAAGGTGCGAGTCCAGAGACTTCCGGCTCGAGTTAACACATTGTTCTTATGAACAAGGGTGAGTTTTTTGCGATCGCGCTTGCTTGCTAGTTCAAATGCATAGCGGATAGCACGCTCGGCACCACGGCGGGTGTTGAGTGATTCTTCCGTTGCAATTTCATGAGCAGTGCCCAGTGCGAGTACGCCACCTGCGCCCACATATGGACCTTCTGTACCTTCACGAACGACAACGAAATCAATCGGCGCTTGTGTAGCAAGAGGTCCGGTCACACCTTGCGAAAGGCGCGCCGGACGAAGGTTGATGTAGTGATCAAAGGCGAAGCGAAGTTTGAGCAAAAGTCCGCGTTCGAGAACACCACTTGGGACGGTGGGATCCCCAACCGCTCCGAGCAGAATCACATCTGACTTAGCAATCTCTGCCATCACAGAATCAGGAAGAACTTCACCTGTGCGATGCCAGTATCCAGCGCCTAGATCGTATTCAGTCTTGACGAAGGTGGTGTCGTACTTTGCCGCCACCTTATCGAGAACACGAAGTCCCTGAGCAACAACTTCTGGACCAATTCCATCTCCAGCAATGACTGCAAGGTTAATCTTTTTAGACATTAGCCCACCAATGTGACAGAGCGAACGAGATCTGCGCCAATTTCCTTTGCAACTGATGCTGCAACGGATTCATTAACAGATGAGTCAACGGTAAGCGCCATCAGAGCGTTACCACCTTGAGCCTCACGAGCAACCTGCATTCCTGCGATGTTGATCTTGGCTTCCCCTAGTGCGTTACCAACAGCACCAACCACACCTGGGCGATCTGCATAGCGAAGGAAGAGCATGTTCTCTGTAGGTGGAAGATCGAGATCAAAGGCATCGATTGCGATGATCTTTTCAACCTTACGGATGCCCATCAGTGTGCCATCAACTTTGATTGACTTTCCATTGCTCAACGCAAGGTGAAGAGAGATCATGCTGCGGTATTCAGGGCTATCTGGAGTTGTTGTGACGTTTGAAGTCACTCCACGATCTGCGGCAAGCCCTGGTGCATTTACATAAGTGACATCTTCAGATCCTGCAGCAAGGAGAGCACCCTTCAGCGCGCTAATTGCAAGGACAGATGAATCATGGCCAGAGATATCTCCCTTAACTGTGATCTCCATACTTACTGGAAGTTCTCCAGCAAGTGCGGTTCCGATCTGTGCCATCTTCTCAACTAATGGAAGAGATGGACGAATCTCATCGTGGATTGCTCCACCCTTCACGTTGACCGCATCCGGAACAAGTTCGCCACCGAGGGCCTTACGAACAGAGATAGCAACTGCAATTCCGGCACGTTCTTGCGCTTCATCAGTTGATGCTCCTAGATGAGGAGTTGCAACTACCTGGTCAAGTTCAAAGAGTGGTGAATCTGTGCATGGCTCTGTCGCATAGACATCTAGGCCAGCACCTGCAACGCGTCCTTCTTTAATTGCGTTGTAGAGAGCGGTCTCATCCAGGACGCCACCACGAGCTGCATTGATGATGCGCACTTCTGGTTTAACTTTTTTAAGTGCCTCTTCCCCAATCAGATTTGCCGTCTCTTTTGTCTTTGGCAGGTGGATGGTGATGAAATCACTACGTTTTAATAGCTCATCGAGTTCAACGAGTGCAACATTGAGTTGAGCGGCCTTTGCTGGTTGTAGGTAAGGATCGTAGGCAATCACATTCATGCCAAATGCCTGCATGCGATGAGCCACAAGTTGACCAATACGACCAAAACCAACGACGCCGAGTGTCTTCTCAAATAGTTCGGCGCCTGTGTACTTTGAACGCGCCCACTTTCCGTTGCGAAGTGCTGCGTGAGCCGGTGAGACAAAGCGGGCTGATGCCAACAATAAAGCGATCGCAAGTTCTGCGGCTGAGACAATATTTGACGTTGGTGCATTGACCACCATGACACCGGCGGCAGTCGCAGCTGGAATATCAACGTTATCAAGACCAACACCAGCGCGAGCGATCACGCGCAGACCTTTGGCAGCGCCAATTGCCTCTGCATCCATCTTGGTTGCAGAGCGGATCAATACTGCATCTACTCCTTTGCCAAGTGCTTCAAGAAGCTCTGCTCGGTTTGCACCGTCACAGTTACGCACCTCAAAATCTGGACCTAAAGCCTCCAGCGTTGCTGGACTTAACTCTTCTGCAATCAAAACTACTGGTTTAGCCACGTGATGCGCTTCCTTCTTTGTAATCATCCTTGTTGGTGTTCTTCATCCAGCTAAACATCTTGCGAAGTTCGCGGCCGACAGCCTCGATTGGATGTGACTCACCCTTTGCACGAAGTGCCTTAAATTCTGGAGCTCCGGCCTCTTGATCATCGATGAAGCGCTTTGCAAATGCTCCTGATTGGACATCGGCAAGAACGGCTTTCATATTCTCTTTTACGCGTGGGTCAATAACGCGTGGACCTGAAACGTAATCTCCGAATTCAGCGGTATCTGAAACTGACCAACGCTGCTTTGCAATTCCACCTTCGTACATCAAATCTACGATGAGCTTGAGTTCGTGGAGACATTCAAAGTATGCAACTTCTGGCTGATAGCCCGCCTCTGTCAAGACTTCAAATCCATACATCACAAGTTGTGAAGCTCCACCGCAGAGAACTGATTGCTCGCCGAAGAGATCGGTCTCGCACTCTTCTGTAAATGTTGTGAGAATTCCACCTGCACGAAGTCCACCTATTGCCTTTGCATAAGAAAGGGTGAGTGGCCACGCGCTTCCGGTTGAGTCTTGTTCAACTGCAACGATGACTGGAACTCCTCGACCTGCAGAGTATTCACGACGAACCAAGTGTCCGGGACCCTTTGGTGCGACCATGCATACGTCAACATTTGCAGGTGGTGTGATGTAACCGAAACGGATATTGAATCCGTGGCCAAAGAAGAGAGCATCTCCAGCCTTGAGGTTTGGCTCGATTGACTCTTTGTAGATGTGGCGCTGAACATGGTCAGGTGCCAAAATCATGATGACTGTTGCTTCCTTTACCGCATCGGCAACGCTTGTTACGCGAAGGCCTGCTTCTTCGGCCTTTGCACGCGATGGCGAACTATCTTTGAGGCCAACTCGAACATCCACGCCTGAGTCACGAAGACTCAATGCATGTGCATGGCCCTGTGAGCCGTAACCGATGATCGCGACCTTGCGACCCTGGATGATTGAGAGATCTGCATCCTCTTCGTGATACATCGTTGCCACGGTATTTCTCCTTTTTCGTTGTTCTTTTTGAGATCTAGTTTAGTTCTGATAATCGGGCTGGGTGTCATGCTTGGTATTGCTGATTGCGCCTTCGAGGACTTCCTCGATACGTATGACGTTAACCAACTTGTCGAGCTGTGCGATTACTTGCTCCAGAGAGTGACCTTCAACACTAACTTCGATGATCATCTTGGAAATCTTTGAATTCTCTGTCGGCCCAACTACAAGAGAATCAATATTGTAGGTACGGCGAGCAAAGAGACCGGCCACGCGTGCAAGTACTCCAGGTTCGTTTTCGACGAGAACTTCTAGTTTATGAATGGCCATTAGAGCTCCTGTGAATCCCAGTCAGGCGCGGTTGCGCGAGCGATCATGATGTCATCATTAGATGTTCCCGCTGCAACCATCGGCCATACCATCGCATCACGATGAACGCGGAAGTCAACGACAACAGGTTGATTATTAATCGCCATTGCCTTTTCGATTGTTGCATCAACATCTTCAGGACGTTCGCATGCCAGACCAACACAACCCATAGCCTCTGCCAACATCGGAAAGTTTGGAACTCGCTTTGAATCAAGGTTTGTATTCGAGTAGCGACCTTCGTAAAAGAGAGTCTGCCACTGGCGAACCATTCCCAGACTTTCGTTATTGATGATCGCAATCTTGACTGGAATGTTATTGAGTGCACAGGTGACAAGTTCTTGATTTGTCATCTGGAAGCATCCATCACCATCAATAGCCCACACCGTCGCATCTGGCGCACCAACTTTTGCACCCATTGCAGCAGGCACGGCATAACCCATTGTTCCGGCACCACCTGAGTTGAGCCAGGTGCGTGGCTTTTCATATTTAACAAATTGGGATGCCCACATCTGATGCTGACCAACTCCTGCGGCAATGATCGCGTCGGGACCGCAAATCTGGCTTAAGCGTTCAATAACAAACTGAGGTGAAAGCGATCCATCTGACGGAAGGTCATAGCCCAATGGATATGTGGCACGCAATTTATTCATTGATTGCAACCACGGAGCTAAATCTGGATGGCTCTTTGCAAGAGCTGTTTTTAGCGCAGGGACAAGCGCCTTTATGGTCTCGCGGACATCGCCAATTACCGCCACATCTGCATAGCGATTCTTACCAATTTCGTCAGGGTCAATATCGGCGTGAATAACCTTGGCGTTAACAGCGAACGTTGAGAGTTTTCCGGTCACGCGATCATCAAAGCGAGCGCCTAATGTAATCAGTAGATCTGCCTTTTGTAGCGCAGTAACTGCAGCTACGGTTCCGTGCATTCCAGGCATACCCATATGCAATGGATGCGAATCTGGAAATGCACCGCGTGCCATCAGTGTTGTCACAACTGGTGCGCCAAGTAGTTCTACGAGCTCGAGCAATTCGGCAGATGCATTTGCCTTAATCACTCCACCACCTACATAGAAGACTGGCTTCTTGGCAGAGGCGATCAAGGCCGCAGCATCATTGATCGCACCTTGGTTTGGAATAACCTGTGGCTTGTAACCGGCTAATTCGATTGAAGTCGGCCAATTAAAGACACTCTCTCTTTG
>JBJTKU010000049.1:0-3144 GCA_046096605.1 Candidatus Planktophila sp.
ATGCAAAGATGTGCATATTTAAATATGCACATCTTTGCATATTTATAGATAATCCCGTAATCTGTGGGCATGAAAATCGGTGTTGTAGGCGGTAGTGGTTATGCAGGTGGGGAGCTTCTCAGGATCCTCTCTGCTCACCCGGAATTTATCGTTGAAGTAGTCACGGCACATTCCAATGCCGGAGAATTGATTTCTTCACTTCACCCACAGCTCACCAGTTATGCAGGCGAGAGCTTTTCCTCTTTTACACCAGAAGCTTTCAAGGAGTGCGAACTTGTTTTTCTGGCTCTCCCTCATGGAGAGTCAGCGGCTGCAGCAGCGGCGATCTCTGGCGTAAAACCCAGCATGAAATTTGTCGATATCGGAGCAGATTTTCGCCTTGAAGATCCTGCTGCTTGGAAAAAGTACTACGGGGGAGTTCACGCAGGTCATTGGACCTACGGCCTGCCGGAAATTCATGGGAACTCTCAGAAGATTAAGAATTCACAGAAAATTGCAAATCCAGGATGTTACGCAACAGCTATCGCCCTTGCATTAACTCCGCTTGGCTCCTTTGCCGCTCTTAACGATGTGGTCGTTGTCGCAGCATCGGGTACATCTGGTGCCGGACGTAGCCTCAAAGCCAATCTCCTTGCGAGTTCAATAATGGGTTCAATGACCTCATATAAATTCGGTGGCGTTCACCAACACACTCCTGAGATTGAGCAATGCGTCAGCGCTGCAACTGGCAAAGAAGTTCGTATCTCATTTACTCCGATGCTTGCTCCTATGGTCAGGGGCATCTTAGCTACTATCACGGTACCGTTAGAGAAACTTATTACAACCGATGAATTGCGCAATCACTTCATTTCATATTACAAAGGCCAGGAATTTGTTTCTATCCTGGATAAGGATCAAATGCCAGCGACTTCCTCAGTAAATTCAAGTAATTCTGCTCATCTTCAAGTTGCCGTCGATGCGCACACAGAACGTGCGATTGTCAGTATTGCAATAGATAACCTCGGTAAAGGTGCCGCAGGACAAGCGGTCCAAAACGCAAACATCATGTGTGGGCTTGCGCAAAACACCGGCCTTGCCACGCAAGGTATAGGCATATGAGTACAACTCTGGTTGTGAAGTTCGGAGGACATGCAATTACAGATGACTCTGGACTATTTGCCGCAGCTATTGGGCAAGGGTTGGAAAAGGGTTTGAAGGTAGTAGTTGTGCATGGGGGTGGGCCACAAATCAACGCAGAAATTGCGGCTCGGGGCATTACTCCTGAGTTCGTCGGGGGATTTCGCGTGACCGATCAGGCAACTTTAGAGGCTGTCGAAGATGTTCTCATCAATCAAGTCGGCCCTGCGATTGTTAAATCTCTGAAGTCTCATTCAATCCCCGCGCGTGCGGTATCGGGTAGAGATGTGCTTAAAGCAAGAAAACTCGATCAATTAGTAGATGGTAGCTATGTTGATCTTGGTTTCGTGGGTGCGGTCACATCTGTAGATTGCGAAAAGATTATTCAAGCCCTTGATTCTTCTGAAGTACCAGTTATTTCCCCCGTTGCATCAGATCAGAATCGAGATGGATCACTCAATATCAACGCTGACCTTGCGGCAGCTGCCATCGCAGGCGCCTTGGATGCGCAATCGCTGATTGTGATGACTGATGTCGCAGGTATTTATCGAAATTGGCCAGATACTGATTCTCTTATCGATTCAATTTCACGGGACGAGCTCTTTACTATCAGGGATAGTTTTACCGAAGGTATGGCACCCAAAGTAGCAGCGTGCATTGAAGCTATCGATAACGGTGCTCGCGCCGTACGTGTTATCAACGGCAGAGATCCGCACGCATTTGCAAAGGCTCTTGAAAACACTGGAGGAACATTGGTGAGCGCATGAAGAAGAATCAAGTAAGCCCAACATGGAACGATCTCATGATGGCTAACTATGGAACGCCGACTGTCACATTTGTGAGTGGTAAGGGTTGTCTTGTCAAAGACGATAAAGGTAAATCGTATTTAGATTTTCTAGCAGGAATTGCAACAAATGTTTTAGGTCATGCTCATCCTGCTGTAGTCAAAGCTGTCACTACTCAGATTTCAACTTTAGGACATGTCAGTAACTTCTTTGCACACCCACAAGGCCTGCTATTGGCATCACGACTTCAGCTGATGACCGGAGATCTGGCTTCACGTGTCTTCTTCTGCAACTCAGGTGCTGAAGCAAATGAGGCAGCGCTAAAGATCTCTCGCCGGACTGGACGTACACGAATCGTCGCTGCCCAAGGAGCATTTCACGGACGCACCATGGGCGCTCTTTCGATGACAGGACAATCGGCCAAGCGCGAACCTTTCTTGCCTTTACTGAAGGGAGTTTCCCATGTCCCATTTGGTGATATCGCAGCAATGCGCCGGGCGGTTACGAAGAAAACTGCGATGGTTATTGTTGAACCAATCATGGGAGAAGCCGGCGTTATTACTCCTGATGATGGATACCTTGCCGCATTACGTCAGATTTGTGATGAGACCGGAACGCTGCTTGCCTTTGATTGCGTGCAAACTGGAATAGGTCGTACAGGCCAATGGTTTGGTTTTGAACATGAAAAAATTCGTCCAGACATTCTCACCCTAGCTAAAGGTCTTGGAGGTGGTCTGCCCATCGGTGCAACTATCGCCTACGGTAGCGCCTCGCGATTACTGCAACCGGGTGATCACGGCACAACTTTCGGTGGAAACCCGATTGCCTGTGCAGCAGGCAATGCTGTCCTTGATGTCATTGAGAAAAACTCCTTGATGCTATCTGCAAAAAAACACGAGAAAAAGATCAAGAAGAGTCTGGCAACGATCTCAGGGATAAAGGAAGTTCGTGGAAGAGGTCTGCTTCTAGGTATTGAGCTTGAAGCACCGATCGCGAAAAAAGTTGCATCTTTATTACTTGATGCTGGCGTAATTGTTAACCCTGCCAATGAAACGACAATTCGAATTGCACCGCCTTTAATCGTCACCGCACCACAAATCGAAAAATTCACTCTTGTATTTCAGAAGATTATGAAAGAGGTTACCCATGGCTAAAGTTCAGCCCATCAACTCGGTTTCGGCGCGCAGAAATGCTGCGATAGCAGCGATATCAACCGGACAGATTCATAGCCAAGAAGATTTAG
>JBJTKU010000050.1:0-7772 GCA_046096605.1 Candidatus Planktophila sp.
CCCTGTGCGGAGGCATTGCGATCAGGCGAGGCATTAAAGAACATGACCGTGCGGTGGCTCTTGTCAGTCACCTTCCACAGATCGTCGCATCGCTCTTGGCTGCCCAACTTGCAGGAGGTGAGCAGGCAGATCTCGAGCTTGCAGGAGCGGGCCTTCGAGATACAACGCGGATTGCAGATTCAGATCCAGATCTGTGGGCTCAGATCATCGCTGGAAATAGATCGGCAATCCTCCCATTATTAATAAGTCTACAAAGTGATCTTTCGCAGGTGATTGAGAACCTCGATCAACCGCAAACAGTCTCGAAGCTATTCGAACAGGGTCGTCGGGGGAGAAGCCTTATTCCTGGCAAACATGGTGGGCAGCCACGCAATTACACCTACCTGTCGATTGTGATCGAGGATAAGCCGGGGCAGTTAGCTGCAATTATCGAATCTTGCGCCAAGGCCAAGGTCAATATCGAAGATCTTGCTATCGAACACACTCCTGGCCAAGAGACAGGTCTGATTACCCTTGCCTTTTCACCCGAAGATAGCGTGATTGTCGCCGCTCACCTTCAGAAAGAAGGATGGAAGGTTCATCCTTCTCGATAGAATTCAGGCATATCATCGCGAAAAATTAATGAAATGAGCTGCGCTAATGATCGTCATTGCAATCGATGGTCCTAGCGGTGCGGGGAAATCCAGTACTTCGCGAGAGATCGCACGTAGAGCGGGATGGAATTATCTAGATACGGGCGCACTCTATCGTGCGGTAACTTGGCTTGCTCTCTCACTTGAAACAGATGATGTATCAAAGATTATTCAAGGTTTGAAAAATTCACCGATTAGATTTGTTGCCAATCCACAAGATCCGCAGATTTTTTGCGGGGATGCAGATATTACTCAAGAGATCAGAACGACTCGTGTTACCGATGCTGTGAGCGCAATCAGTGCAGTACCTGCCATTCGCGAAGAACTGCTTATTTTGCAGAGAAAGATTATCGATAAGGCAGATCGCGGAATCGTTGTTGAAGGGCGCGACATTGGTACTGTCGTCGTTCCTCATGCACCAATGAAAATTTATCTCACAGCAGATCTGGATGCTCGCGCAGCGCGCAGAGATGCAGAACTTGCAGATGTTTCTGCTGGGGTACAGGCAGTTGGTCAGTCACTTTCTGATCGCGATTATGTGGATTCAACACGTGCGGTTTCTCCGCTTACCGCAGCAAGTGATGCGGTGATCATCGATTCGACCCTGCTCAATCTTGAAGAGACTGTTGAAAGAATCTGGGAGTTGCTGAAAGAGAGAAATCTCTTGGGACTTCCTATTGTCGCAGTCCTGGGACGGCCAAATGTTGGTAAATCAACCCTTATCAATCGATTCTTAGGTCGTCGTGAGGCAATCGTTGAAGATACACCTGGTGTTACACGTGATCGCGTTCAATACGAGTGTGAATGGAACCATCGCCGTTTTATCATCATGGACACTGGAGGCTGGGAATCTAAGCCCGACGGAATTTCTGTCCAAGTATCAGCAAGCGCCGAACTTGCAATGCAAGAAGCCGATGTTCTCTGTTTCGTTGTTGATGCACAGGTAGGTGCTCTGGATGAAGATGACATCTTGGTGCAAGAACTACGCAAGGCGAAGAAACCAACGCTACTTGTAGCAAATAAGGTCGATGGTGATTCTGATGAATCTGATGCTCATGCGCTATGGAATATCGGACTAGGCGAGCCACATTTTGTTTCAGCCCTTCATGGACGAGGAAGCGGAGATCTTTTGGATTTGATCGTCAATGAACTTCCCGAAGTAGGCGCTGCACAAGCACAAGATGGCTATCGTCGCATCGCATTGATTGGTCGTCCAAATGTAGGAAAATCAAGTTTGCTCAACGCGCTGGCAGGGGAGTCACTTTCGATCGTTGACGATGCTGCAGGCACAACACGTGATCCCGTAGATTCCTTGATTGATTTTGGTGGATCGATCTGGAGATTTGTCGATACCGCTGGCCTGAAGAAGCGGGCGAATCAAGCCAGCGGTACTGATTATTACGCGACGCTTCGCACCCAAGCCGCTCTTGAGAGATGTGAATGCGCAGTTGTCGTCATTGATGCGTCCGTACCTATCTCAGAACAAGATCTACGCATCATCACAATGGTTGAAGAAGCAGGTAAAGCTCTGGTTCTTGTCATGAACAAGTGGGATCTGGTCGATGAAGATCGTAGAGACCAATTAGATCAGGAGATCGATCGCCATCTCGATCAGGTTGAATGGGCCCAACGCGTCAACGTTGCAGCTAAGACTGGTTGGCACCGTGATCGACTCGCACCTGCGATTCGTACAGCCCTTGATTCTTGGGAACGCCGTGTACCAACTGCGAAGTTGAATTCATTCTTAGGCGCACTCATTGGTGCAACCCCTCCACCAGTGCGCGGAGGAAAACAACCCAAGATTTACTATGCAACTCAAGCCGGAATCGCTCCACCAAAATTTGTCATCTTCTCAAGTGGATGGATCGAGCCCTCCTACCGCCGCTTCATCGAACGACGTTTGCGCGAAGAGTTCGCTTTCCCAGGTACACCCGTCATGGTTGCAATTCGTATCAAGGAACGCGACAAGGAGAACGGCTAAAGCGATGGCTTCATCAATTGCGACTTGGCCGAATGCGATCACCGGGATTCGCGCCCTCGGTATTCCTCTCTTTGTCTATTTAGCCCTGTGGCCAGAGGCAGACGGATGGGCAATAGGCGTCTTGGCCGTAGGTGGAGCAACCGACTATTTTGATGGAAAGCTGGCTAGAGCTTTAGGTCAAGAATCCAAGCTTGGTGAAATCCTTGATCCAACGATCGATCGTCTCTACATATTGGCGACACTAATCGTCCTCTTTATGAGAGATGCGATCCCATTCTGGTTGATTTTCACTCTGATAGCTCGTGATGCAGTACTGGCTTTGGTAGCGATTGCGCTCACCATGAAGAAGAAGCCTCCGCTGAAGGTGACCTTCATCGGAAAAGCGGCGACATTCAACCTGCTCTATGCCTTCCCATTCTTGCTCCTTGCACAGAGTGATTCAACTGTCGGACGTCTTGCCTTCATCTTCGGTTGGGCCTTTGCCATCTGGGGTGTTACTTTGTATGTCGCAACTGGAGTTTCGTACTTCCTGACTGCTCTTAAAACTATTAGAGTGTGATTGCAGATTTACATAATTTTCACGGTTCGATAATCGCTAGGGGAGATTCATATGTCACTCATTCCTGAGACGCTCAAGTACACCAAAGAGCATGAATGGGTACAGGAGACTTCACCTACCGTCATCCGAATGGGAATTACTGATTACGCACAGGGTGCCCTCGGTGACATCGTTTACGTTCAGCTTCCAAAGGTTGGAGACCTTGTTGTTGCAGATAAGGTGTGCGGAGAAGTTGAGTCAACAAAGAGCGTCTCCGAAATCTTCTCGCCAGTAAGTGGCAAAGTGGTTGCGATTAATCAATCTCTTGAATCAAATCCGGAGGTTCTCAACAGCGATCCGTACGGGGCTGGTTGGCTAGCCGATATTGAAATTTCTGCACCCGCCGAAGGCTTACTCTCAGCCGACGGATATCGTCAAATCACCGCCTAACTTTTCGCCACCAAGGCAGATTTTCTCGGCTTGATTTATTGCCATGGGCGATCTAGTGTCAGCCTTCAGTTGATGTTGAGCCCTTAGCTCATGCGCAATGGAAAGGTGAGCCATGAAATCTGCTAATGATCGTGAACTCACCACAACTCTGCGCTTGGGTAACCAACCTGATGCTTTCCCCACAGAGAGCGCTCTCTTCGAGAGTTACTTTTCTGCATCAACAGGCGAGGAAAGGGCGATTATCGAAGAGATCTGCAATGGCTCATCCGACACTTCCATGTTGGTGATCTATAAGGGTCCCTCGAAAGGTTCGCGTTTTTTGATAACGCGCGAAGGAGCAACTATCGGCAGATCTCAAGAAAGTGAGATTTTTCTCGATGATGTTACGGTTTCACGATCACATTCTGTCATCGCTTATTTGGCAACTAGTAAATCGTTTGAAATCGCCGATAGCTCAAGCCTTAACGGTACATATGTCAACGGAACAAGTATTGATCGAAGCGTTTTAAAGAATGGTGATGAAGTTCAGATCGGAAAATTCCATCTGCTCTTTATCACTGGCCAGAAATAGTTAACAGGGGAGAGACAGTGAGCGTTCCAGCACGTGCCTATTTAAGTATTGGTGAAGTTTTATCAAAGCTTCGGGGAGATTTTCCTGATATCACGATCTCGAAGATTCGCTTTCTTGAATCCGAAGGTTTGATCGAACCCCAGCGCACCCCTTCGGGTTACCGAAAGTTCACTAGTTCTGATCTAGAGCGCTTGCGTTATGTCCTGCTCGCTCAGCGCGATCACTACCTCCCACTTCGTGTTATCAAGGAGAACCTTGATGCTATGGATCGTGGACTTGAACCAGCCCCACTTTCCAACACCAGCGCGGGCCCACGCCCGGCTCTAGGTCTGGCCACAGTTGATGGGGAGATATCACCTTCAAATTTTGCACCTTCAGCAGATCTGCGCCTCTCTCGTGACGAGCTTGTAAAGTCATCGGGAATTACTGATGCAGCACTGACCGAGCTTGAGAGTTTTGGCTTAGTAGCAATTCGAGGTCGTCACTACGATGCGGATGCGCTCTCTGTTGCAAGCGCTGTTGCTGCAATGTCGGCCTTTGGTATCGAACCTCGCCACCTGCGTTCATTTAAATCTGCTGCAGATCGAGAGATCGGATTAATCGAGCAGGTTATTACTCCCTTGAATCGCCAGAAGAATTCTGATTCCAAAGCCAGAGCGGAAGAAGTCTCGAAGGAGATTGCTGCTCTCTCAATTCGCTTGCATGCTTCTCTCGTTCGCGCAGGACTCAATCGACCACGCTAGGCTCTCACTATGAGCATTGAAGAATCTCCATTTATTAGCATGGAGGTAGTTGGCGTTCGCATTGAGATGCCATCGAATCAACCGATCGTCCTACTCAAGGAGATCGATGGCTCACGTTTTCTACCCATTTGGGTCGGAGCAGCCGAAGCCACGGCGATAGCCTTTGCTCAACAGGGGATCAACCCAGATCGCCCTTTGACCCATGATTTGATGCGTGACCTCCTGCAGACTCTAGATGCAACGCTCTTAGCCGTTCAGATTACGCATATTCGAGATGGCATCTTCTACGCCACCTTGCAACTGCGAACTCATGAAGATGCTGCCCTAGCTCTCTCTGCCCGCCCTTCAGATGCCATTGCCTTGGCGCTACGTAGTCAAAGCAATATCGTCGCTGCTCGGGAACTTGTAGATGCAGTTGGGATTGAGATCCCTGAACGTCTGATTCAAGAGATGGACGAGGATGGCCAACCCATCGAGCCGCCCAGCGCCGATCTTGAAGCCTTTCGTGAGTTCCTTGATCAGATCAATCCAGAAGATTTCGCCGGATAAGTCTCAATCTCTAGTTGAGGTTTGCCCCGTGTCGGTCATTGAATGACCCTGTTGCCGAGCGTATATTGGTCGATATCCCCAAGAGAAATGAGCATTTCGTGACCTCCCCAGCCACGCCAGAGATCGGTTACCGCGGAGCTACAGCGTGTGCTGCAGCGGGAATTTCTTATCGACAACTTGATTATTGGGCGCGTACCGGACTTGTTGAACCAAGTATTCGAAGTGCAACGGGTTCAGGAACATCTCGTCTCTATGGTTTCCGAGACATTCTCGTTTTGAAAATCGTCAAGCGTCTATTGGATGCAGGAATCTCTCTTCAGAATATTCGAACCGCCGTCACACATCTTCGCAATCGAGGAGTGAGCGAATTGGAAAGTATCACTTTAATGAGTGATGGAGCATCTATCTACGAATGTGCCAGCCCTGATGAGATCGTCGACCTTCTTGCAGGTGGTCAAGGAGTATTTGGTATTGCAGTGGGTAAGGTCTGGCACGAAGTTGAAGGATCTCTTGCCAACCTTCAAGGCGAGGTTGAAGGTTTACCTACACGTGTTGAAGGTAACGATGAGCTATCTCTGCGTCGCAAGGCTAAAGGGGCATAAAGCAGCCTCCACCCCTTTATATTTCACCTCTGTCGAAGTCAACAGGGGAGTCCAGTGGCCAGCGAAGGAAGATTTTCCGATCGTCATATCGGTCCAACCCATGGCGATGAACTTTTAATGCTCGATGCCCTCGGTTATAAGGATCTTGAATCATTTATTGCAGATGTTGTTCCCTCAAATATTGCAATCTCAGGCGTTATCGAATCATCACTTGAAGAAGGGGTGAGCGAAGTTGCTGCAATCGCAGAGCTTCGTGAGTTGGCGGCGAAGAATAAGGTTTTCACCTCATTAATCGGGACTGGTTATTACGCAACGATTGTTCCACCCGTTATCAAGCGCAATGTTCTGGAAAATCCTGCCTGGTATACCGCATACACTCCATATCAACCCGAGATTTCACAAGGTCGTCTTGAAGCTCTCTTCGCATTTCAAACTATGGTCTGCGAACTTACCGGTTTAGATATCTCTAATGCTTCGATGTTGGATGAGTCAACGGCAGCTGCAGAGGCAATGACTCTAGCGAGACGGTCTTCAAAACTCAGTGATGATGCTGTTTTTCTTATTGAAGAGCATGTTCATCCTCAGACTAAGGCTGTAGTTATCACGCGAGCTAAACCCTTGGGGATTAAAGTCGTCGAGGTGGATTCAGGCCACATTGTTCGCGATGGTTATGACGGCGAATTTTTTGGCGCACTTGTTCAATACCCAGATACAACGGGTGAGATCATCGACTATTCAGGATTTGCAGAATTCACGCATAGTCGTGGCGCGCTCGTAATTGCAGCGACCGATTTGTTGGCCCTGACCCTGCTGAAAGCTCCAGGGGAGTGGGGTGCTGATGTGGCGGTAGGTACCGCTCAGCGCTTTGGAGTTCCGATGGGTTTTGGCGGTCCGCATGCAGGATTTTTAGCAGTTCGTTCAGGTCTGGAACGATCTATGCCAGGTCGCTTAGTTGGTCAATCAATTGACGCAACAGGGTCACCGGCTTTTCGTTTAGCGCTGCAGACTCGTGAGCAACATATACGTCGCGACAAAGCAACTTCGAATATCTGCACCGCTCAGGTGCTATTGGCAAATATGAGCGCCTTCTACGCGATGTGGCACGGACCTGCAGGTTTGAAAGCGATTGCAGAACGGGTTCATAGTTTTGCTTCCCGTTTGCAGAAAGCCTCAGGTTCTCTCAACGATCATGTCTTCGACACCGTAACTGTTAATGTTTCAGATGCAGCTGCAATACATGCAAAATCTGTCGCAGAGGGAATTAACTTTGCACGAGTGAATGGAACACAAGTTCGAATTTCTTTTGATGAGACAACAACTGAAGAAATATTCTTGAAAGTTTTGACGATCCTTGGATTGAGTGATGGCCACTCGTCAGATTTACCCTCACACCTCCTGCGTGAAAGTGCGTATCTGACTCATCCTGTCTTTAATACCAATCATTCAGAGACAGCGATGATGAGATATCTGCGAAACTTGGCAGACCGCGACTTGGCTCTTGATCGCACAATGATTCCATTAGGTTCATGCACCATGAAACTCAACTCTGTAACTGAGATGGAAGCAGTTACTTGGCCGGAATTTTCATCGTTGCATCCATTTGCCCCCGCAGATCAAACGGTCGGATCTCGCCAATTGATAGATCAGCTATCACAATGGCTAGTTGCAATCACTGGCTATGATGCTGTATCGCTACAGCCAAATGC
>JBJTKU010000051.1:0-7391 GCA_046096605.1 Candidatus Planktophila sp.
CCTTAATTGTTGGCTATGTAGAAGCAATTGCGGTCCTACCTTCCTATTGGCGACAAGGTTTTGGCACACAATTGATGAAGCACATTACTCAGTTCTGCTACAACAATTATGAACTCTCTATGCTTTCTACTGATGAGAAGACATTTTACGAAAAACTTGGATGGCTACAATTTCAAGGAGAAAGTTTTGTTAGAAACGGTGAACTCGAGGTTAGAACCGTTGAGGAAGATGATGGCCTAATGCTATTTTTTGGTAAGAATTGTGGGTTAGGTGAAATCCAGCGCGCTGTATGTCAGCCCCGCAGTGGGGATGATTGGTGATAGAGCGCGGCGGCCAAGGATTCTCAATTGAATTTGCAATTCCCGCGACTGAGCAAGAAAAAATTGATTCGATAGTGGAACTCTTTGCCCAAAGCGAAGCTGAGTCCTAGAAGAGAGATTAAATCTCTACGCCGATGTATTTAGTCTCAAGAAACTCGTGAATACCATCGAATCCACCTTCGCGGCCAAGACCGGATTGTTTGACTCCACCAAATGGCGCTGCAGGATCTGAGATCACACCGCGGTTGATAGCAACCATTCCAGATTCAATCGCCTCGGCGATACGGAGTGCTCGCTTGAGATCTTCTGAATAGACATAGCTAATCAATCCGTAATCAGTGCTATTAGCAAGAGTGATCGCCTCTTCATCGGTATCGAAGGTAACTACAGGGGCTACAGGACCAAAAACTTCGTGGTTCAAGATTGGATTATCTGCACCAACTTCAATGACTGTGGCTGGGTAGAAAGCTCCAGGACCATCAGGAAGTGCACCACCTGTAATCACTTTTCCACCACTTGCTACAGATTGATCAACTAGCTCTGCAATCTTGTTGCGCTCTTTAATTGAAACACTTGCGCCAAGTTGAATTCCTTCATCGCGGCCACGTCCCATAACAAATGCTGACATTGCCGCCGTGAACTTCTTTGTAAATTCTGCAGCAATCGGTCGTTGTACATAGACACGATTTGCAGCGGTGCATGCAGCACCGCCATTGCGCATCTTGGCAAGCATCAAACCTTTTACTGCTTCATCAATATTTGCATCATCGAGAACAACAAATGGAGCGTTACCACCAAGCTCCATAGAGCAACGAATTACGCGATCAGATGCTTCGCGCAACAAGATGCGACCCACTTCGGTAGATCCGGTAAATGAAAGATTCTTAAGTCGTGGATCGTGCAACATCGCGCTGATTGCAGGTCCTGTACTTGCAGGGAGAATGACATTGAGTACACCCTTTGGTAAACCTGCACGCTCCATGATGTCGGCAATTGCGAGCGCAGTAAGTGGTGTCTCACCTGCAGGCTTTAAAATCATTGTGCAGCCAGCAGCAACTGCTGGGCCAATCTTTCGTGTGGCCATCGCTGCTGGGAAATTCCACGGTGTAATTAATAGAGAGAGACCGATTGGCTGGTGGGTAACAAGGATGCGCTTATCTCCGCTTGGTGATTTTCTAAAATCTCCCGGTGTGCGCACGGCTTCTTCGGCAAACCAGCGAAAGAATTCAGCTGCGTAGAGAACTTCGCCTTTCGCATCAGGCAGAGCCTTTCCATTCTCTTTCGAAACTAGTTCTGCTAAATAATCAGCTTCTGCGCTCATGATTTCAAATGCCTTGCGCAAGATTTCGCTACGAAGGCGCGGGGCTGTTGCCGCCCAAGAAGCACTGGCGCTATCTGCAGCTGCAAGGGCTGCTTCGCACTCTTTATCTCCGGCTAGGGCTACTTCTGCAATAACGCTGAGGTCGCTAGGGTCATAAACAGGCGTGGTTTTTACTCCATCGACCCATTCTCCGTTGATAAACATCTGAGTGCGCATAAGATGAGGATACTCAGAGTGTAAAAAGGTCGCCACTAGCACCTACACGCCAGCCGTTAGAGGGAGATGAAGTGCCTAAGTCCTGGACCGATGGAGCTCCAGCCCCGGTTGTCTTACAAGATCATGCCCCGCTTGAAGATCCGATCTCATACAAAATCAAACGTCGTTTTCTAGGTGGCGCACTCAACCGACATAGTCTTAGTCACCAACGTTTAAGTAAACGTTATGCACTTGGCATCTTATCTTCAGATTGCATCTCATCTTCGGCTTATGGTTCTGAACAGATTCTTATCGCTCTCTTGCCTGCATTTGGTTTAGCAGCTTTCACAATCTTGATGCCGATGACCGGAGTTGTATTAGCAATTCTCCTTCTTATTACTCTTTCCTATCGCAACGTTATCGCCGTCTATACCAAGACTGGCGGTGCTTACGTTGTCTCTCGCGATAACTTCGGTCCTGTCGTTGCGCAGATTGCTGCAGTTGCGTTAATGCTTGATTACATCGTAACTCTTGCTATCCAATCAGCTGCAGGTGTGGCAGCAATTATCTCAACATTTCCTTCACTTGCTCCGTGGAAGATGCCGATGATTTTTGCTGTGATTATCTTCCTCACCTACGGAAATCTGCGCGGCGTGAAAGAAGCCGGCAAGGCATTTGCATTTCCCACGTACTTCTTCGTCACTTGTATGGCAATCGTTTTCGGCATGGGACTCTGGCGTTTAGCAAATGGCACTCTCCCAGTGTTGGCAACAGACCTTCCCGGTGCGGTCGAAGTTGGTGAAGGTCAAGGCCTGCTGACCGCCGCTGCGATTTTTATCTTGCTTCGTGCATTTGCAAACGGTGGCTCATCGCTAACAGGTCTTGAAGCAATCTCAGATGGTGTTGCACTTTTCCAAACCCCTGAAGATAAGAATGCAAAGCGCACGTTGGTAATCATGAGCTCTCTCCTCGGAACCCTCGTTCTTGGTGTCTCATGGTTTGCCCATCACATTCATGCAATGCCATATGAAGTAGGAACTCCAACGGTGATTTCACAGATCGCTAAGGCGACCATGGGTGAAGGTACATTCGGTCAATTTATGTTCATTATGGTCCAGCTGGCCACAATGCTTATTCTCTTTGCCGGTGCCAACACCACCTACAGCGCATTTCCATTGCTCTGTAATTTCGTGGCAACCGATGGTTACTTACCTAGACAGCTCACAAAGCGCGGCCACAGACTTGCCTTCTCTAACGGAATTTTGCTCCTTGCTGGTGGTGGTTCACTTCTTGTTCTTATTACCGCCGGCTCTGTTGAGCATCTTGTAGCTTTCTACGCGCTCGGAGTATTTACTGGATTTACCCTTGCTGGTTTTGGTATGGCGCGACATTCAAAGCGAACCAAGCCAGATGGGTGGAAGGTTAAGTACGCAATTAACTGGCTAGCTGGTGCAGTTTCTTTCCTCATCGTCATTATTTTCTCAATCGTTAAGTTCACAGAAGGTGCATGGATGGTTCTGGTGACGGCGCCAATTCTTGTTATCTCTTTCTTGAGACTACGTCGTCAATATACAAATGAACAGAACGCTCTTGCTGTTAAGAGAGAACATGAACGGGCCACATCAATTGCTCGGCATGACGTGACCGTTCTGGTAGACAATGTTGATCTTGCAACGGTTGGTGCGGTTCGATACGCGCGCAGCCTCAAGCCACGCAAATTAAGCGCAGTTCACTTCGTCATCGACGATCGTCGCGCAGCAGATATTCAAGAAGCCTGGGCAAATTCTGAGGCTCTCGATGATGTGACGCTCGAGCTTATAGACTGCCCTGATCGTAGACTGCCAAATGCTGCGCTTGAGTATTCACTTCGCATGACTGAGAAAACTGATGTGGAATTAACGCTCTTGCTACCACGACGTGCTTACTCTGGCTTCTTAGGGAGATTACTGCATGATCAAACGGCAGAAGATATTGCCGCACCTATTTCACAACTACAACGTGTCGTTGCAACGATTGTTCCTTTTGACGTCAATCGCATCATCTCTGGATCTGTTCCGCAGGCTGTAAAAGATGTTGAAGAGAAGGTTGCAGCAAAGCCTGCAGCATTTAAACCTGTAGAAGAAGTGATCAAGCAGGTAGAGCCAATTAGCCACTATGCAGAAAATCTCACGCCGATTGGTGAGATTGAGTGGCGAAAGCGAGCACACGTTCAGGGTCGAGTAACCTCAATAAAGAGCGCCCCGCGTGGCTCTGCTCCATACCTTCAAGTGGAAGTTTGGGATCAGACTGGCGGAGTAACTCTTCAATTCTTAGGTCGTCGGGAGATTGCTGGCCTTGAAGTGGGTTCACAGATTCGTGCCGAGGGAATGGTGGGCGAAGAAGAAGGATCGCTCACAATCTTAAATCCTTCATACGAACTACTTGTCTGAGAAGAACTCTTTCAGCAGTTGAGCGCACTCGCGCTCTTTTATGCCTGAAGTAACTTCGACTTTGAAGATCGAACGTGGATCACGCAGGACATCCCAGACTGAACCGACTGCTCCGGCTTTCTCATCCCAAGCGCCAAATACCAAGGAACTAATTCTTGATTGAGCAATTGCGCCAGCACACATGGCACAAGGTTCGAGAGTGACAATAAGTGTGCAGCCATCTAAACGTGATTTCTGCAATCGTGATGCTGCATTTCTGATCGCAACAATTTCGGCATGCGCTGTTGGATCATTATCGGCCTCGCGCCCGTTATAACCGGTACCAATAACAACACCGTTGCTATTTATTACAAGTGCTCCAACAGGGACATCACCAGTAGCGAGCGCGCTTCTTGCAATAGAAAGTGCTTGATCCATTAACTCTTCGTTATTAAAAATACTAAAGCTCCAATAATTGTGCGAAATCCTCGCCGAATCCTAGTCGACTTGCGATCGCTTCTAGTTGTTCATCAGGAAAAAGATCCGCATCATCACAAAGAGTTGATAGTTCCATACGATGAACGCCAAGGTCAGAGATTATGTCGAGATCACCGGCGGGAAATGGTTCTTCGTCGTCTTCCGGCGAATCCAAATCACAGATCTCTAATAACTCTGCAGCAATGTCGTAATCAATCGCGCATGTAATATCACTCAAGAAGAGTTTGATATGTGAGCCAAGAACTCGAATAATGATGAAGAACTCTTCATCAATGGCAAGAAGTGCAATAGCCCCACCATTTGTCTGTTGCGTTTTTAGACGATCAATTATTTGGGGCAAATCCTGTGCGTCAGGTAGAAGCGCCAGAGACCAGCGACCATCTTCGTGCCATGCGGCCACAGCAATATCCACATCGTTGATGAGTGGCTCACCTGCATTTTCCTGTGTCACGTTGCTCATATTCCCACTCATTGGGGTGGAATGAAAGGGAGGTAAGGTATGGGTTATGAAAGTTCACGTCGCCAACCATCCGCTGGTCTCCCACAAATTAACTGTTCTGCGTGACCAGAAGACCGATTCTCCAACTTTTCGCCATCTCGTCGAAGAACTCGTCACCCTTTTGGCATATGAAGCCACACGGGACGTTCTGGTTGAAAAGGTCGAGATCGTCACTCCCGTTACGCCAACAACAGGTGTAAAGCTTGCCAAGCCTCGTCCTGTGGTTGTTCCAATCTTGCGTGCAGGTCTTGGAATGCTCGAAGGAATGAGCCGACTAATTCCGACCGCTGAAATCGGCTTCCTTGGAATGGTGCGCGATGAAAAGACTCTCCAAGCTAGTACCTATGCAAACCGTCTCCCAGAAAATCTCGCGGGTCGTCAATGTTTTGTTCTCGATCCCATGCTCGCAACTGGCGGAACTCTTGTAGCTGCAATTAACTTTCTGATCGAACGCGGTGCAACAGAGATCACCGCGATCTGTATTTTGTCAGCTCCAGAAGGAATTGCAGTTCTTGAAGAAGCATTTAAAGATTCAAAGGTTCCAATTAATTTGTTAACTGGTGCACTAGACGAACGTCTGAATGAACATGGTTATATCGTTCCCGGTCTAGGAGATGCAGGCGATCGACTCTACGGAGTTGTCTAAATGGCTTCAACCTCTCCGGGGTACGCAATCACCATTCGCGTCGAGGGTTCGCCTGATCTACAACCGGTAGCGCTCATTACTTCAGCTCTTTCACACGCTGGAGCAACAATTACCGCACTCGATGTTGTGGAATCACTTCTCGAGAAAGTTGTAATTGACGTTACCTGCGATACCGTCAATGCCGATCACGCCGATGAAATAACGGCTGCCCTAAATATTATTGAGGGGCTTTTTGTACGTAAGGTTTCAGATCGCACATTTCTCCTGCATTTGGGTGGAAAGATTGAGATTGCCTCGAAAGTTCCACTTAAAACTCGTGACGATCTCTCTCGCGCATATACGCCGGGTGTTGCCCGTATCAGTCAAGCTATCGTTGATGATCCAACCAACGCGCGTCGTTTAACAATGAAACGCAATACCGTTGCAGTAGTTACAGATGGTTCTGCAGTTCTTGGTTTAGGAAATATCGGTCCAGCCGCTGCTTTGCCGGTAATGGAGGGAAAAGCTGCGCTCTTTAAGCGCTTTGCTGATGTTGATGCGTGGCCAGTTTGCCTAGACACCCAAGATGTCGATGAAATTGTACGGACAGTCCAACTAATTGCACCTGTCTACGGCGGAATTAACTTAGAAGATATATCTGCACCGCGTTGCTTTGAAGTTGAAGCCCGACTGCGTCAACTTTTAGATATTCCCGTCTTCCACGATGATCAGCACGGAACAGCGATTGTTGTCCTGGCGGCGTTAAAGAACTCTTTGAAATTAGTGAAGAAAGATATTTCATCAGTCAAGATTGTCATGAGCGGAGCAGGAGCAGCTGGTACCGCCATTGCCCGCTTGCTCGTGAAGAGCGGTGCCAAAAAGATCATCGCATTCGATAAAGATGGCGCAATTAATGGGAGCCGCGATCGTGAAGATCCAATGCGTGCCTGGTTTATTGATCACTCAAACCCTGAAAACTTTTCTGGCGATATCCATCATGCTCTTGCAGGGGCAGATGTCTTTATCGGCGTCAGTGCTCCCAATGTATTAAGTGAAAGCGATATCTCCTCGATGGCTGAGAAATCAATCGTCTTTGCACTTGCAAATCCAGATCCAGAGATTGATCCGGTTATTGCGCGTAAGTATGCAGCTGTCGTTGCTACCGGGCGAAGTGATCAACCAAATCAGATCAATAACGTGCTTGCCTTCCCAGGAATCTTCCGTGGATTGTTGGATGCCCAAGCCCACAAGATCACCGATGATTTATTGGTGGCTGCAGCTCAGGCAATCGCAGACTGTGTCTCAGAATCTCAACTCAATGCATCTTTTATCGTTCCCAGCGTCTTTGATCCTCAAGTTGTCACCAAGGTGGCAACTGCAGTAAAGATGAGCGTATGAGCGATCTGACTAAGTACTTTGTAGATAATTTTGAAAATTTCGCTCCTTTCATCTTCTATGTAGTTGTAGGTGTGCTTATCTTTATTGAAACCGGCGTCATGCTCGGATTTTTTCTGCCAGGTGATTC
>JBJTKU010000052.1:0-9400 GCA_046096605.1 Candidatus Planktophila sp.
CCTCTACGGCAACTGTAAATTCTTGAACATCTTCATAGAGCATGACTGTCTCTTTATTTAAGAGTCGTCCACCTAGCGTGTAGGTATCAATCAGCGCGCGAATTCCAGGAATATCTTGGGTACGTGCTGCACGAATTTCAATTGACACTATTCAACCTCTGGTTTTACAAGAGGGAACAGAATCGTCTCGCGAATTCCAAGTCCGGTAAGTGCCATCAGCAAACGATCAACACCCATTCCCATTCCACCCATTGGAGGCATTCCAAATTCCATAGCGCGCAAGAAATCTTCATCAAGTTGCATGGCTTCGAGGTCGCCCTTTGCTCCAAGTGCCGCTTGTTCAACAAGTCGTTCGCGCTGAATGACGGGGTCAATCAACTCTGAGTATCCGGTTGCGAGTTCGAAGCCATCAACATAGAGATCCCACTTTTCAACAACCCCAGGAATATCACGATGTGCACGAACAAGTGGTGAGGTATCTACTGGATAACCCATGACAAATGTTGGTTCTATCAATTTATCTTGCGCAACGTGTTCAAAGATCTCTTCTGCAAGCTTTCCAGTAACCCATTTAGGATCGATCTTCATCCCTAGCTTTGTCGCGATCTTCTTTAATTCATCAATAGGAGTAAGGGCTGTAACACTTTCTCCGACACCTTCAGAGATTGCATCGTAGAGCGAGATCTCTTTCCACTGCCCACCAAGATCTGCTTGGCGGCCGTTCATATGTGTTACAACGTGTGAGCCGGCTATTGCTAGCGCTGCATTTTGAATCAGCGAGCGAGTCAGATCTGCTATTGATCTCCAGTCGCCATATGCCTGGTAGGTCTCGATCATTGCAAATTCTGGAGAGTGTGATGAGTCCGCACCTTCGTTGCGGAAGTTTCGATTAATTTCAAAAACTCGCTCGAGTCCACCGGCAACACAACGCTTTAAGAAAAGTTCGGGAGCGATACGTAAGAACAAGTCGATGTCGTAGGCATTTGAGTATGTCTTAAATGGTCGTGCTGCCGCACCACCGTGCATTACCTGAAGCATTGGGGTTTCGACTTCGATAAATTCTTGTTGAGTAAATGTCTCACGTAGAGAACGCATCACTTGTGGGCGTAGTCGCGCGATTGTGCGAGCTTCGGGCCTAACAATTAAATCGACATAACGCATACGCACGCGAGTCTCTTCAGACATTGGCTTATGGTCGTTAGGTAACGGGCGAAGTGACTTTGAAGCAAGTGTCCAAGAATCTGCAAGAAGAGAGAGCTCTCCACGCTTGGATGTAATGATTTCCCCCGTGACGCTTACGATGTCGCCAAGATCTACATCACTCTTCCATGCATCGAGCTGATCTTGACCAACTTTGTCGAGTGAGAGCATTGCCTGCAATTCTGTTCCATCACCTTCGCGAAGAGTTGCAAAGCAGAGTTTTCCTGTATCGCGCTTGAAGATGATGCGACCGGTTAGTGATGCCTGATCACCAGTGGCGGTATCTATCTGAAGATCTTTGTACTTCTCACGAACTTCTTTCAAAGAATGCGTACGTGCAACTGCAACAGGGTAAGGATCAATGCCGCGATCAATGAGGTGTGCGCGCTTCTCACGACGGATCCGGAGCTGCTCCGGTAGATCGTCTTCGGCAGATGTCTGTGGTTGTGTACTCATATGGTCGCCGAGTCTACCTTTAGAGATTTTTCTCGTGAATGAGGCGCAATCCAATAAGCGTTAAATCAGGCTCATATTTATCAATTGTGGCCGATACATCAATAACTAATGGGGCAAGGCCTCCGGTCGCGATGACAATTGGGGCTTGATCATAGCTCTGCGCAAATTCTGCCGAAATTTTCTCAACCAATCCATCAACCTGTCCGGCAAAACCGAAGATTGTTCCTGATTGCAGGGCTTCCACGGTGTTCTTGCCAATGGCATTCTTGGGGCGGATGAGTTCAACTTTGCGCAACTGAGCTGCTCGTGATGCCAGAGCATCTACAGAGATCTCAATTCCTGGAGCAAGTGCTCCTCCAAGGAATTCACCCTTTGGCGATACGACATCAAGATTGGTCGATGTGCCAAAATCTACAACTATTGCTGGACCGCCAAAGATAGTATGGGCAGCAAGCGTATTAACAATTCGATCTGCACCAATTTCTTTTGGATTATCTACAAGCAGTGGAACGCCGGTCTTGGTTCCAGGCTCAACAATTGTTGTAGCGATATCAGAGAAATAATTGGCGATCATTGTGCGGAGTTCGCGTAAGGTAGCTGGAACAGTTGAACATATTGAAAGTCCTGTAATCTTGTATCCGCTAACAAGAGCGTTAAATTGAAGTGACATCTCATCAGAAGTGCTGCGTGGATCGGTCTTTACTCTCCAAGACTTAATGAGATTCTTGTCGTCGAAGAGTCCAAGAACAGTATTTGTATTTCCGACATCAATTGTAAGTAGCATCGCTATTTCGCTTTCTTCTCTAGCTCTAGATCAAGACCGATATCGAGTACAGGGGCCGAATGTGTCAGCGCACCAATGGCAAGATAATTCACGCCACTTTCTGCGTAACTCCTTGCATTCTCAAGCGATATCCCACCAGAGGCTTCCAACTTGAAACGTCCCGCAACAAAAGCCACTGCCGAGCGACATTCATCTGGTGTCATATTGTCGAGTAAGACAAGATCAGGATTTTCAGAGGCGACCATTTTGAGTTGCTCAAGGGTATCGACCTCAATTTCGATGAAAGCCTCTGGAAAAGCTGTACGTACCTTTTTAAACGCTTCCACCACTCCACCTGCTGCAGCGATGTGATTATCTTTGATGAGAGCTGCATCGCTTAAGGAAAGTCGATGATTACTGCCGCCGCCAGCAACTACCGCTGCCTTTTCAAGAAGACGCATCCCAGGAGTTGTCTTTCGCGTATCGCGAATTACGCAACCAGTTCCTGCGATGGCTTCAACCCACTTGTCTGTAAGGGTTGCGATACCGCCAAGGTGGCCCAGAAAGTTCAGGGCAGTGCGTTCTGCAAGCAAGATCGCACGAGTATCGCCTCGCACGGTAAGCAGAATTGTCCCAGGTTCAACGTGATCACCATCTTTGAGCTTGATCTCAATATCCATTAAGCCGACCTCGCGGAGAGTAGCAACGGCCATATCGATACCAGCTACTACTCCGGATTTACGAGCGACAAAATTTCCAACGATCTGCTCAGTTCCAGAGACTGTTGCAACAGAGGTTATGTCTTGTCCACCGGCGAGATCTTCTGCAAGTGCTTTTCGAATGAGCTCGATATCAATCATCATTTCACCTCCTGATATTGCGTATGCCAATTTCCTTGATCATCGATTTTCTGGATGATGCGTTTACGCCATAGATCGCTTGTCTCTGGAAAATCTTCACGCCAATGTGAACCACGAGTCTCTTGACGTATAAGCGCGGCCTTCAAAATTGCTTGAGCTAGTTGAAAGAGATTTGTAGTCTCCCAGGCTTCAACGCAAGGAACTTTGCTTGTACGGTCACCGATGCGAGTCAAATCTGAACTTGTCGCTAGAAGGGAGTCGGAAGAACGTAGTACACCCGCGCCACGGCTCATACTTATCTGCAAACTATGGCGAACATCGGGATCAAGAAGAATCTCTGGTGAGTTATTTGAAACGGGCTCGGCAATTTCATTCTTTCTTGCTGCAATATCGCTAGCGATGCGCGCACTAAAGACCAGACCCTCTAATAGCGAGTTTGAGGCTAAGCGATTTGCACCATGGACACCAGAACAGGCTGTCTCGCCACAGGCATATAGACCTTTTACGCTGGTGCGACCATTGAGATCTACGCGTACACCGCCTGAGGCATAGTGAGATGCCGGGGCCACTGGAATCAAATCCTTCTTTGGATTTATTCCGTGTTCAATACATGAGGTGTAGATAGTAGGAAAACGTTTTTCAAAACCTTCTAGGTGGCGCACATCAAGCCAGACATGTGAGGTGCCTGTGGTAACCATCTGATTCATAATCGCAATCGCGACAACATCTCGCGGTGCAAGTTCTGCCAATGGATGAATATCTTTCATAAATCGCGTACCCGCATTATCGAGCAGGTACGCTCCTTCGCCACGAACTGCCTCGCTTATCAGAGGTTGCTGACCTTCTGAATTTTCACCAAGCCATAGAACAGTGGGGTGGAATTGAATAAATTCAACATCGGCAACTGCTGCACCAGCGCGAAGAGCCAAGGCAACACCATCGCCTGTAGAGACTGATGGATTGGTAGTTTGTGCAAAAACTTGGCCTAGTCCTCCTGTAGCAAGAACAACAGCACGTGCGCGAGCCTGTCCAACTCCGTCGCGACTTCCCTCACCAATGACGTGCAAAGTTACACCGCAAACAGAACCATCTTTATCCTTCAATGCATCGAGTACCAATGCATGTTCGATCAATTCGATTTTTGGATCGTTATTGACTGCAGCAATCAACGCACGTTCAACTTCGGCACCTGTTGCATCACCACCAGCGTGAATAATTCGATTTTGGAGATGTCCTCCCTCGCGGGTTAATGACATTTCACCACTTGCTTCAAGATCAAACTTCGCACCGCGTGTAATTAAAGTTCGCACAGCATCGGGGCCTTCAGTTACAAGCACGCGCACTGCATCGATATCGCAGAGACCTGCTCCTGCAACCAATGTATCTTTCTCATGGGCTTCTGGTGAATCTCCTTCGCCGAGAGCTGCTGCAATTCCACCTTGAGCCCATTTTGTTGAACCCTCATCTACCTTTGCTTTAGTAACAAGCAGCACAGATAATCCAAAGGTACGTACCTGCAGCGCAGTCGTTAATCCAGCGATACCAGAACCCACAATGATGACATCTGCTTGTGCACTCCATCCTGGCGCAGGGGCTAATAACCTCATGATGCATCTGCCCGATTCTTCATAGGCATATTGTCAATCAAACGTATGCCATTAATCCAACCCGCGACGATTGCTCGAGCGTGAGCGGTCTCTTCTGTTGCCTGTGAGAAGTCTTTCTCGTCGATGATCTGCGCATAATCTATGGTGAAGGTTGCCTCAGTAGCCAAAATTTCATTAAGGGTCTGGCGAGAATTCTCTAAATCATTCTGGCTAGTTGCGAGCACGAGTGCACGTGAAATCACGGTTGCGGCCTTACGCCCATCAGCATCAAGTCGAACATTTCGAGATGAGAGTGCAAGACCATCACTTTCTCGAATTGTCGGAGCTGGAATGATTCTGACACCACTGTCAAGAATCTTAATGAGCGTTAACTGTTGGAAATCTTTCTCTCCAAAAATAGCGCACATTGGTTTGGCTAACTCAAAGAGGCGACTGACAACTGTGACAACGCCATCAAAATGTCCAGGGCGAGAAGCTCCTTCATAGAGATCACCGAGTGGTCCAGCATTGACCTTGCAAAATCCTTCTGGATAGAGCTCTTCATATCTTGGAAACCACAAGTGTGTAACACCTGCTGCCTCTGCCATTTCGATATCGCGTTCTGGTGTGCGCGGATACTTTTCTAAATCCTCTGCATTCTCAAATTGCAAAGGATTGACAAAGATTGATGCCAGAACATTTTCGCTCTGCGTTGCTGCGATCTTAAAAAGTGATTGATGTCCACTATGCAGTGCACCCATAGTCGGAACAAATGCGCAGCCTTGTAGAAGCTCCGATGCATTCGTAACTATCTTCATGGCTCCAGTCCTTTCAGGTACCGGGCTCGACAATTAAGGAGAGTTTACGCCCCTTACTGCTCTGTCTCCAAAAGTGTGCGCAAAAGGGCATCAATTCGACCGTGGGTAAGCAAGATCGCATCTGGTTCAATTTCATGCCACGGCTCAATAACAAAGCGACGTTCGTGAGCTCTTGGATGAGGCAGTAACAATTCAGAGCTATAACTCAAGATGCTGCCATATTGAATGAGGTCTAGATCAATTGTGCGTGGACCCCAGTGTTCGATTCGCTGGCGACCAAGCGCGGCTTCGATTCCGTGAAGCATGCTTAGAAATTGCGTTGCAGAAAGTTCACTTTCTGCAAGAGCGACAGCATTAATGTAATCAGGTTGTTCTGGACCACCAACAGGTTTTGTCACATACATCGATGAAAGCGCTGTGATTTCCGTGGCTTCTCGCAGTAGGGCAACTGCAAGATCAATGTTTTCTTGTGGGTTTCCAAGGTTTGCACCAATTGCAATAACTGCCTTCATCGCGTAATTGTCACCGAGATATCTGCAAAATCAACTGTGACAGGTGCGTGCGGCTTATGCACTGTCACATGTACTGCAGAGATCTCTCTATATTTCGCCACAATCTCTTCTGCGATACGTCCAGCAAGACGCTCAATAAGCTGCACTCTTTCGCCAACGATATTGTCATGAACGATCTGTGCCAGGTCGGAATAATTAATTGTGTCATTAAGATCATCACTGAGTGATGCTGCACGTAATTCTAGATCGATAGCCAGATCAACGATGAATTCTTGTCCTTCAACTGCTTCATGAGGCAAAACCCCGTGAAAACCAAATGCCTTGATACCAATGATGCGAATCTGATCAGACATCTACAATCACCTTCTTATGTGGGGCCACGCTATGAACTCTAACGCCCCACACGCCACGACCGACAAGTCCTTTTGTAATTTCAAGAGTTGCGGCTTCACGTTCTAAGGGATTATCTCCCCCAAGGAATCTCTTTCGAGATGCTCCTATTAATACTGGGTACCCCAAATCAGCAATCTCATTGACGCGACGAATAAGCTCCCAATTATGTTCTGTCTCTTTTGCAAATCCGATTCCGGGATCAATAATTATTTTGTCAGCAGATATTCCTGCGGCAAGCGCCTTCTCTATTTGATGAGAAAGCTCATTTTTTACATCAAGGACAACATCTTGATACATTGCTTTTGAGTTCATATCGACGGAGTGCCCGCGCCAATGCATCACAATGTAGAAGGTGCCAAGCTCAGCGGCTACGTGATGCATCTGATCATCTGCCATGCCGCCACTCACATCATTGATATAACTAGCACCTGCGGCAACGGCAGCTCTGGCAACGTTTGAGCGCATGGTGTCGATTGAGATCACAGCATTGTGTAGCGACAATTCTTTAATCACCGGAATAACTCGAGATAACTCTTCCTCCTCGGTGATACGAAGTGCTCCAGGTCGTGTGGATTCACCGCCAATATCGATAATATCTGCGCCTTCTGCAATCATTTCTAAGCCGTGTGCCACAGCAGATTCATATTTATCAAATAGTCCACCATCTGAAAAAGAATCAGGTGTGACGTTAAGAATTCCCATCACCAACATGAGAGCACCTAGCGATTCGTGATAAGGCTAATTGCTTCAGCGCGAGTGGTCGCATCGCGAAGTGCGCCGCGGACAGCACTCGTTGTTGTTCGTGACTGTGACTTCTTTACTCCACGCATTGACATGCAAAGGTGCTCGCAATCGATAATCACAATGACACCCAGTGGATTAAGAATCTTCACCATCGCATCAGCGATCTGTGTTGTCAGGCGCTCTTGCACCTGCGGACGCTTGGCATAGAGATCAACTAGACGTGCCACCTTGGAAAGTCCAGTGATCTTTCCGCGCGGGATATATCCCACATGTGCAACACCATGGAAGGGAGTGAGGTGATGTTCGCACTGTGAAAAGACTTCAATGTCACGAATAATTACTAGCTCTTCATGTCCTATATCAAAGGTAGTTGTGAGCACTTCCTCAGGAGATTGCCATAAGCCGCCGAAATTCTCTTTATATGCCCTTGCAACCCGTGCCGGAGTCTCTCTTAGCCCTTCACGATCTGGATCTTCTCCAATTGCAATCAGAAGTTCGCGAATAGCATTTTCTGCACGCTCTTGATCGTACGGGCGCAGCGCCTGACCATCGTCGGGACCAGAAGATACAGGTGAAATCTCACTCACTTGCCGGCGCCTTTTTCTTTCGAACCGCACGCTTGGGTGCATCTACTGCCTCTGCTGCAACCTTCTTTTCTGGAATATCTACAGGAGGTTGTGAACTTGGAACACGATGTTCTGATCCTGTCCATGCTGGACGTCGTGGCCATGATGAGACTTTGGCAAAGATCACCTCAATTTCCTCTTTATTTAAGGTTTCACGCTCAAGAAGTTCAAGAACCATCGCATCAAGGATTGAACGGTTAGCAACCAAAATATCAAAAGCTTCTTGGTGAGCATTTTCGATCAATGCGCGGATCTCGCCGTCGACAATTGCGGCAACGTTTTCTGAATAGTCACGCTGATGTCCGTAATCGCGACCCATAAATGGCGCAGAGGCGTCGCTTCCAAGTTTGATCGCACCGATTGCCTCAGTCATTCCGTATTGTGTAACCATCGCGCGAGCAAGTGCTGTCGCCTTCTCAATGTCATTAGCAGCACCTGTTGAAGGATCATGGAAGATAAGTTCTTCCGCAGCGCGACCACCGAGAGAGTACGCTAACTGATCAAGTAATTGGTTGCGGGTTGTTGAATACTTATCGTCATCTGGCAAAACCATGGTGTAACCAAGTGCACGCCCGCGCGGCATGATTGTTATTTTGTGAACTGGGTCAGTATGAGGAAGAGCGCGCGCAACTAGAGCGTGACCTGCTTCGTGATAAGCGGTAACTCGTCGTTCTTCCTCTGACATCAAACGAGATTTACGTTGAGGGCCGGCCATGACGCGATCGATTGCCTCATCAAGATGACGATCTGTAATCACTTTTTCACCTTCGCGAGCTGTCAAAAGTGCAGCTTCATTTAATGCATTTGCCAGGTCTGCTCCAGTAAAGCCAGGTGTACGACGGGCGAAGTTCACTAAATCAACATCTTCTGAGATTGGTTTGTTCTTTGCATGCACCTTCAAAATATCTTCGCGACCCTTAAGGTCTGGACGATCCACTGGAATCTGTCGATCAAAGCGACCAGGACGCAAGAGAGCTGGATCTAGAACATCGGGACGGTTGGTTGCAGCGATCAAAATAACTTGGCTATCGCCTTCAAATCCATCCATCTCAACTAGTAGTTGGTTGAGTGTCTGCTCACGTTCGTCATGTCCTCCGCCCATACCAGCACCACGTTGACGACCAACAGCATCAATTTCATCAACAAAGACAATCGCTGGTGCATGTGCTTTTGCTTGGGCAAATAAATCTCGGACTCGAGATGCACCAACGCCAACAAACATCTCAACAAAGTCAGATCCTGATATCGAATAGAAAGGAACCTTCGCTTCACCTGCAACGGCGCGAGCAAGAAGAGTCTTACCTGTTCCTGGAGGGCCATAGAGCAGAACGCCCTTTGGAATCTTTGCTCCAATGAGAGCGTACTTTGCTGGATTTGCTAAGAAGTCTTTGATCTCCTCAAGTTCTGCGATTGCTTCATCTGCGCCGGCAACATCTGCAAAG
>JBJTKU010000053.1:0-16986 GCA_046096605.1 Candidatus Planktophila sp.
CTTGAATTGGTTGAAAGGGCGCTCGAGGCAGCAACTAAATATCCCTTATTTACATTTGTTTCGGCAGGATCACCCCAGAGACTTGGGGCCGAACCTTCTGGCAATCCAATGCTGGGATCTGCGGGCCAATAATTTCCTGGAATTACTTTCTTTAATGTGAGATCGCGGTACGTACCGTCGGCGTTCTTAATTCGGACGGCCTCGATACATGCACTCAGCTGATCGGCAGTCTTACATGGTGCCAAAGCGATATTTGACCACCAATTGCCACGTCCTGCATCAATCTCACCGACGCATACCGGATCAGTAAAACTCGTGCAGACTGGCTGCATATCTCCGGCAACGCTAATGAAGCTATTCGCCTCTGCCGCCCCTGGTCCTTGGGTGAAGTCATCAGCAATAGTTACGTAGTAACCCAAATGTGGACCTTGAAGTTGTGCAGGTGTATTCATCTCTGGTGGCCATTGGTATTTACCTTTATCGACAGCCAGCGCAGGACCTGTGATCAGAGTTGAAAGAAGCACGACAGCTGCGGTTACGGGAATTAACTTTCTCATAGTCACTATCTCTTCTTGTATCCAGATGGGCATTGGGGGGAGATCGCAGTAACTTTCTTTACTACTTTCCCCTTAACACAGGTAATTGTTGTTTTCTTTGCTACGAGTTTAATCTTCTCTTGAGTTACTTTTACCTTAATTACTGGTGCTGAGTAATGAAAACCTGCGGCACTGACCTTAAAGAATTTTCCTTCGACTTTTGACGTCGTAGTTACAATCTCTGAAATTCCTAGCTCAGGATATGCGGCAGCTACAGTTGCAGATACTGACTTGCTCAGGTCAACACCCCATAAACATTTAGCGGTTTCGATCGGCATTTCAATATTGAACACGCCTAGATTCTTGGAGTTATCTGCGCGGTAATGGGTGCTGGCAACTTGCAAAGTCAGAGTTGAATCGGCCGCCAGCCACATCGGCATGGATTGCAATTGACCGCTATACCAAAGGCTCATCTCTCGCCCATAATCACAACCTTTGAGCCACTCTGATTGCCCGGATTGGGTTGTGTGGGCATAGACGCCAATATAGGCATAACTTGCATCCGCCCGTTGTTGGCTTGGATCTTTAGGCTTCAATGGAGTTACGACGTTATATGAGAAAACAACTGGCTCACCGGTGAAGGTAATTATTCGTTCCCCCTTCGCATTAACACTCACTCTCACCTTTCCGTTTTTAGCCTCGCCATTTGCATGGCTAAAATCAAAAGAGGGTAGTGGGCGAAGTGAGACTTCGTACTGATAATCCTCATTAAGGCCCCACATGCGAATACATTTTTCAGGTTTTTCCGCTGTGCCGCATAGCAGGTCATTCTCGCGGTCGATGAAATCTATTGTTGGTGCTGGTACTCCCCAACCGGAGGCAAAGAGATAAATTACTGTCTCATCAACATTTGTGGTGCAATCCGTTTCGCTCCAGCAATACTTCGCGCCAAGTGGGAAGTGATAAACATGGAGAGTCATCAATTCAATTTTATTCTCGTGCTTAATTCCTGGTGCATACCATTGATAAGTAGTTGTAGGCGTTGATTTCTGTCCTGCAAACTCGTAGGTCAAGGCAGATGTTGGGCCACCCGGAATTGCTTTTGTGCGCTTGCCATTTGAATCAATCAGAGTAAGTGATTCGATACAAGGTGCTTGGTTTGTAATCTCGCAGGGTTCATATGGGGTCAGCGTCATTTCCCCAGTAGCTTGTGAAGGCCCTGGGAAGAAAGTTGACACAATTAGAGCAATCGACCCGGCTGCTGCAAGAAACCTACTTCGCATAGCCCAACGATAAGGATTCCAACAATTTATTGTGAGAAAATCTCTCAATATGAACAGTCAGGAATAGTCAGAGTTACTTCTTCTTATAGCCAGATGGGCATTGCGGGGAGATCGCAGTAACTTTCTTTACTACTTTCCCCTTAACACAGGTAATTGTGGTTTTCTTAACTAGAGGCTTCGCCGTTGGGGTCGCTGTAACACTCGCGGTAGGTGTTGGAGTTGGTTCGACCTTAGGCACTTCAAGTTTTACTTTGATCTGCGGGGTAGAGAAGGTAAACCCAGCAACTTTGAAATAGATCATCTGTTCATCTTGGGATAACACCGATGTTGCGACATTATTTGATCCGTCGGCATTTGTTACCGCAACGGTTGCTCTGGCTTTAAGGATGTTTTCGCCCCAGAGGCACTTTGCAAAGGTCTTTGGTACCGCAAGATTGAAGTGGCCTTTATGGAGTGCGCCAGTGTGATCTAAGTGCAGCGATCCCACCTGATATGCCAGAGTTTGCTCGACTGAGTCCCACGCAGGTGGGAAGGCTGAATAGAGTGTTGCATTACTACTGACCAAAGCAATCTTTCCAGGTTCCATTTGGCAATTTCCACTGCCATTGATACCCCACGTGACCGCATTCCACTCGGATGTATATCCAATCGGTTTCATGAGGGGTTCAAAGAAGGCAAATGAGCCGTTTGGATAGATAGTTGACTTGGCAAGTGCATTCTCAATAGATGAGTTGAGGATTGAGGTACCAACGTTAACTGCCATAGAGTTGAGCAACGGATCCTTGTTGGCACACTTTTCAGTCATTACTTCGCTCCATTTTAAATTCTCGCAGCTGATAGGGCCGGTATGAGCTGCTAGCACCTTAGTTGGAGTTCCAGAAAGTGTAAATGTATTTCCGACTTGCGAGATAGATGGGTCAAGAATTCTTCCGTTAAACCAACCACCTACTTGATCTTTAAATTTTCCCATTCTTACTTTAGCTTGATACTCAAGATCTTTTGGAAAGTTATACGTGGTGCCATAATTAAACGGCCAAGCGCTTTGACCTCCAGGTGTAGTTTTATCAAATTTAACTGGCTTGATATCGACTGCAAAAGTTTGTGTGAGGGATGGAGGGTTTATATTTTTATAATAATAAATAGAGGCAGCAACGGTGTAATTATCACCTCCGCCGTGGCTTGCTCCCGGAAGATTCCATACTTTTACGTATCCACCTCGTGGCAATCCGGTTTCTGAATTAATATAAAAATCTCGATACTGAGTTTCGCTGGCTTCTGTATATGTAGTGCTGGTTAAAACTGGATCTGATGGATTTGGTTTCCAGTCTGTAACAGTACCTAAATTCCACTTTTCGCTTCCTAACTTTCTCCAAGCCACAGATTCAATACAATAATCGGGAATCTCGGCAGAGCATGGTTGAAAAACTGTTTTCCACACATTATCCGGGCCTTTGGTGGTAGTGCTTCCAAAAAAAGATGCGGCTGTTGTGCCAAATCCTACGAAGGTATCTCTTGGATAAAACATGCCTTCAGGTTTGCTCTGAAATAGATAGTCGTAATAACTGATTGCTACATCTGTATTTTCACCCGATGCAATTTGTGTGGTTGAAAAGATGAGAGCAAGCGAGGTTGCAAGCACCGCAAGTATTCGTGGCTTCCTCATAGTTCTAGATTAGAGTCAATGACCATTCCTGCAGAGGTCAGAATTAGTCAGACTTTTTCTTCGCCTTACCCGTTGCAACTTTCTTGGCGGCCTTCTTTGCAGCCGCTTTCTTCACCGTGTTCTTGGTAAGAGTTGGTGCGGTATCGCCGGCCTTTACTTTGGCAGCTTTTTTGCGCGTCTTCTTAGGTGATGGGCCGTTTTCTGCCTCCCACGCACGACGTCCTGCCAACAACTCAAGTGCACGATCAAGGGTGAGCGCCTCGAGGGTATCGCCTCGGCGTAGCGTTGCATTGGTTTCACCATCGGTGACATACATACCAAAGCGGCCATCTTTAACAATGACGTCGCGTTCACTACCTGGATCTTTACCAAGTTCTTTTAATGGTGGCTTTGCAACACCGCGACGACGTTCTTTTGGTTTTGAGTAAATTTCCAAAGCTTCATCCAGTGAGAGTGTAAAGAGTTGTTCTTCAGATGTCAGGGTGCGTGAATCAGTACCGGCTTTGAGATATGGGCCGTAGCGACCATTTTGGATGGTGATCTCTTCACCGGCAGAGTTAGTACCAAGTACACGAGGGAGGGAGAGCAGTTTCAACGCATCATCTAGTGTGATCGTATCCAGTGACATTGTTGAGAGAAGAGATGCCGTCTTTGGTTTTGGCGCATCTTTCTTCTTGCGCTTCTTCTTTGGCTCGCCCTTATCGTTAAGTTCAACTGGTTCTTCGGGGAGAATCTCTGTGATGTAAGGGCCAAATCGACCTGATTTAGCAATCACTTCAAGGCCAGTTGCCGGATCAATACCGAGTTCGCGCTCACCTGATGGAGCGGCAAGTAATTGAATCGCCTTTTCTAGTGTGAGCTCATCAGGGGCTAAATCTTCAGGAATATTGGCAAGTTTGCGATCGCCATCAGGAAGATTCTGCTGCAAGTACGCGCCATAGCGTCCTACACGAATTTCGATATCGGCAGAGAGATTCATTGTGTTGGTAGCACGTGCATCAATGACGCCAAGATCGGCAGCTAGAACTTCAAGACCTGGCTGGCCATCATGTCCGTAATAGAAATCTCGCAACCAATCGATACGGGTGGCATCGCCGGAAGCGATCTTGTCGAGATCTTCTTCCATGCTCGCGGTGAATTCGTAATCGACAAGTTTGGTGAAGTGAGTCTCAAGAAGGCCTGTGACAGAAAATGCCAAGAATGTTGGAACAAGTGCGCGGCCACGCTTGTAGACATAGCCGCGATCTTGAATTGTCTGCAAGATGGATGCAAATGTGGATGGACGACCAATACCAAGTTCTTCAAGTTTCTTCACAAGTGTTGGCTCTGTGTAACGAGCAGGTGGCTTGGTGTCGTGGCCCTCGCAGGAATATTCGCTGACCCTTACAGATTGACCCATGGTCATCGCAGGTAGGCGCTTATCGCTTGACTCTTCATCAACCTTTGCATTTTCATCTGGAATATCGTCATAGGCTGCTAAGAATCCAGGGAAAACGGTTAGGGACCCATTAGCTCTAAATACGCACGCCCGGCCGTCTGAAGCCTGGACATCAAAGTCAACGCGCATCTGCATCTTCTTAGCATCAGCCATTTGAGATGCCACAGTGCGCTTCCAGATCAGGTCATAGAGAGCGAATTCATCGCGAGAAAGTTCTGGAGCTAATTCACCAGGAGTCTTAAAGGAATCTCCTGCTGGGCGAATTGCTTCATGCGCTTCCTGTGCATTCTTAGATTTTCCTTGGTAAACGCGTGGCTCTGATGCAACATGGTCTGCGCCATACAATGATTTCGCAGCAGCACGGGCAGCTGTTATCGCTTGCGCTGAAAGGTTTACTGAGTCGGTGCGCATATAAGTGATGTAGCCGTTTTCGTATAAGCGCTGAGCAATTCGCATCGTAATCTGTGCGCCCCAACCAAGGCGAGAACCAGCATCCTGCTGCATCGTTGACGTTGTAAATGGCGGCTTGGGGCGTTCGGTGCGTGGAGATTCCTCCATCGACTTAACAACCAACGGTTGACCCTTAAGCGATTCGACAAGCGAACGCGCACCAATTTCATCAAGTAGCAAGATATTTTCGAGAGATTTCTCTTTAACTGCGCCATCTGCTCCGAAATCGCTGGTGGCAGCAACTTTCTTTCCATCAACACTTAATAGGCGTGCGGTAAAACCAAGTTCGCATGTTGCGGCTAGATCCCACCAGCTACTTGAGATAAAGGCCATACGTTCGCGTTCTTTTTCAACAATGAGCTTGGTGGCAACAGATTGCACACGACCTGCTGAAATACGTGGCATGACTTTCTTCCACAACACAGGAGAAAGACGATATCCGTATAAGCGATCGAGAACGCGACGAGTCTCTTGCGCATCAATTAAGTGGTAATCAAGATCGCGAGTGTTTTCTACTGCTTCCTTGATTGCTTCTTCTGTAATTTCATTAAAGACCATGCGCTTGATTGGAATCTTTGGTTGCAAAACCTCAACCAAGTGCCAAGCAATTGCCTCGCCTTCGCGGTCCTCATCCGTTGCCAGAATGAGTTCTTCGGCTTCCTTCATTAACTCTTTGAGTTCGGCAACCTTCGCCTTTTTATCTGGGTTAATGACATATAAAGGTGCGAAATCATTTTCGATATCCACGCCCTCTTTAGACCAAGGAAGCTTCTTTACCTCTTTTGGAATATCAGCAGCGCGCTGTGGCAGGTCACGGATATGGCCGACGCTAGCCTCGACGATAAATTCTTCGCCGAGGTAGCCGCCAATTTTGCGCGCCTTCGCTGGTGATTCAACGATGACGAGCTTCTTGAGATCTTTTGCCATATGCGCCTAGTGGGGAAGCCTCTCTTAGAGATACTAAGTGTGGGTTAGTACTCGATTGAGGTTGATTGACGACGACTACGTACCAAGGCTGCAATGATCAAGAGCGTTGCAACGAGTGCGATGATCGTTGAAGCAGAGGACTGTGTAGGCAGAGCAAATCCGACAATCGCAGGAGTAATCAAGAGACCAACAAGGTTCATCACCTTGATGAGTGGGTTGATTGCAGGACCTGCTGTGTCCTTAAATGGATCTCCAACGGTGTCACCGATGATTGTTGCAGCGTGAGCATCAGAGCCCTTTCCGCCGTAATTTCCATCTTCAACCATCTTCTTAGCGTTATCCCACGCACCACCTGAGTTAGATAGGAATACAGCCATAAGTGTTCCGGTTCCGATTGCACCTGCAAGATATGCACCGAGTGCACCAACACCGAGACCAAAGCCCACAGCAATTGGTGCCATCACAGCAAGCAAACCTGGTGTTGCAAGTTCACGAAGTGAGTCGCGAGTACAGATATCGACAACGCGGCCGTACTCAGGTTTTTCGGTTCCATTCATAATTCCTGGATGCATCTTGAACTGGTTACGAACTTCCATAACAACAGCACCTGCAGCGCGTGAAACTGCATTGATTGCAAGACCTGAGAAGAGGAATACAACTGCAGCACCGACGATCAAACCAACAAGGTTACGTGGGTCTGCAACATCGAGGATTCCTTTAAATTGGTCTGCCACAACAGCATTTTCACCAACCGCATCTTTAACAGCAGACTTGATTGCATCAGTGAATGCACCAAATAGTGCGGTCGCTGCAAGTACTGCAGTTGCGATTGCGATTCCCTTTGTAATTGCCTTTGTTGTATTACCAACAGCATCAAGACTTGTAAGGATCTGAGCACCTTCACCCTTAACATCTCCGGACATTTCTGCAATGCCTTGAGCGTTATCTGAGATAGGACCGAATGTATCCATCGCAACGATCACACCTACTGTTGTAAGAAGACCAGTACCTGCGATCGCGATTGCAAAGAGTGACAAGACGATTGATCCACCACCGAGCAAGAATGAACCAAAGACTGCTGCAGCGATCAAGATTGCAGAGTAAACAGCTGATTCAAAACCTACTGAAATACCAGCCAAAATTACTGTTGCAGCACCTGTCTGTGATGATGCTGAAACATCGTTTACTGGACGGCGACCAACTTCGGTAAAGAAGCCGGTAAGGAGCTGAATTGCTGCAGCAAGTGCGATACCAATAAGAACTGCACCGAATGTAAGAACGCGTGGGTTGATATCTGCAGCCTCTGCCAAGATCTCCTGGTTAGGTGCGATGAGTTCTGTAAGAGACGCTGGTAGATAAGTAAATGTTGCTAGACCTACGAGCACCGCTGAAATAACAGCAGACAAGAAGAATGAGCGGTTGATTGCTGACATTGCAGACTTATCTGTGCTGCGCATACGTGTAAGGAAGATACCGATTACTGCGGTAACGATGCCGATTGCAGGAACAATGAGCGGATAGACAAGACCTTCGACACCGAAGGCAGCCTTACCCAAGATAAGTGCAGCAACGAGTGTTACCGCGTATGACTCGAACAAATCTGCAGCCATACCAGCACAGTCACCAACGTTATCTCCAACGTTATCTGCAATTGTTGCTGCGTTGCGTGGGTCATCTTCTGGAATATTCTTCTCAACCTTACCGACAAGGTCAGCTCCGACATCTGCTGCCTTTGTAAAGATACCGCCGCCGACGCGCATAAACATCGCCAGCATTGCAGCACCGAAACCAAAACCTTCAAGAACTGTTGGTGCATCTGATTTAAAGATAACAACTGCGCCAGCTGCACCGATAAGTCCCAGACCAACAGTTGTCATACCAACGACGCCACCTGTACGGAATGCGATCTGTACTGCATTTGTCGAACTACCTTGACGGGCTGCTTCTGCAACGCGCACGTTAGCGCGAACAGCTAGCCACATTCCGTTATATCCAACGAGGGCTGAAAATGCGGCACCCATAAGGAAGAAGAGTGACCGGCCGATCTTGATCGCCATGGACTCTGCTGGAAGAGCAAAGAGTAGAAAGAAAACGATTCCAACGAAATAGGACAAGGTGGTGAATTGGCGCTTGAGGTATGCGGCGGCACCTTCCTGTACAGCTTCGGCGATCTCAATCATCTTGGCGGTTCCTTCGCTAGCTGCCAAAACTTGGCCGCGTAGGAACCATGCAATGGCAAGGGCCGCCAATGAGATTCCAAGGACTACATAAGAGATGTTGAGTTCTTTACCTATTACTTGCACTGCGTCGGTGGCAGCTGCGGCGTAAAAGCGCATCGGGTCTCCTCCGTTGGAGAGTCAGGGCCCACCTCTATGCGGGCACGAGATGACGGGAATTGTAGGTGTATACCTATTTATCACGCCAACTCCGCAGCGCACATACGCGTAAAGTTTTCCGTTAGGCGTGGCCACCGATAAGAATTGAGCCAAAAAGGGGGTCCGCCCTTATCCTCAACTTATGAATTCGTTAATTCACTCGCTTCACCCCGAGTCGCTCATCTCAACTTTTGGCTTTATTGGAATCCTTGCAATCTTGTTTATTGAGACTGGATTACTCGTCGGAGTCGTACTTCCGGGTGATTCACTCCTCTTTATTGCAGGAATCGGAGCATCGGGTGCCACAAATGTCGCACTCGGTGGGGTGCAGTTGCCTCTCGTCGGGCTCTTAATTGGCGGACCACTCTGCGCAATCGCAGGTTCTCAGCTGGGTCACTACCTCGGTAGTAAATACGGGCGCGGGCTCTTTAATCGTCCTGATGGACGATTCTTTAATCAAAAGAAGGTTCTGGCGACAGAAAAGTGGCTTAACAAATATGGAACCGGCAAAGCAATTATCTTGGCGCGCTTTATTCCCTTTGTGCGCACACTCATTAATCCAATGTGTGGAATCGTCAATATTCCAGCGAAGAAATTCTTCTTCTGGAATGTTATCGGTGCGATTATCTGGGTAGATAGCGTTGTTCTTATCGGTTACTTTTTGGGTGAATCAGTGGAAGGTTCGATTGATAAATATCTTTTGCCGATAATTGGACTTATTATCTTTGTCAGCGTTATTCCGGTAATAATCGAGGGAATTAAAGAATGGCGAACAAAGAAGGACTGGTCTTAAAGACCAAGGTCTGCAAGTGAATACGCTGTGCGATATTCAAGACCTGCAGCATCGATTGCAGCTTTTGCACCACGTTCAACGATAACTGCAACACCAACAACGATTGCACCGGCTTCTTTAAGCGCTTCAACTGCCGTTAACACTGAACCACCTGTTGTAGATGTATCTTCAACAGCAAGTACGCGCTTGCCTTTAACATCTGGACCTTCAATGCGACGCTGAAGTCCATGGGCTTTTTCGGCCTTGCGAACGACAAATGAATCAAGTGCGCGACCTTGGCTGGCTGCTACATGCATCATCGCTGTTGCAACAGGGTCAGCGCCAAGTGTGAGTCCGCCGACTGCTTCAAAATCTAAATCTTTTGTGAGATCGAGCATCACCTGGCCGACAAGAGGGGCTGCAACGTGATCGAGTGTGACGCGACGTAGATCTACGTAGTAATCAGCCTCTTTACCTGAAGAGAGAATGACTTTACCGTGAACTACAGCTTTGTTCACAATTTCTGCTTTAAGAAGATCGCGTGCGCTCATGGGTGGGAGCCTACCGCGCTATTTCTCTTCTTTGTAAATGATGACCTGTGATTTCTTCCGTATTTCAAGTGATTTTGGCGGATTTTCACTCAGCAGAGCATCTACTTCAATGCGAAGTTTTGCGACCTCTAGCGCCATATTCGCCATAGCAGATTCAAGTTCGATAATGCGTTTAATGCCGGCGTGATTGATTCCTTCACCAATGAGTCGTTGGATTGTGCGAAGGGATGCAATATCGCGTAATGAATATCTACGGTTGCGACCTACTGTGCGCGATGGGGAGACAAGTCCCATGCGATCGTATTGGCGAAGCGTTTGAGGATGCAGACCAGAAAGCTCTGCGGCAACTGAGATGACATAAAGTCCTGCCTCTTCATCAATCTCTTCGCGTTTGTCGTTCACTGCGATGCCTTTGCTCTAAATTCAAGACGCACGTCGTGGGTTGCTGTAGCTTCTGCAAATTTCTTTAACGCATCACTTGCTTCACCTTCAATTTTCTGTGGAACTTGCACATCGATGGTGGCAAGAAGATCGCCCGTAATAGAACCTTTCTTGATTCCACGGCCCTTCACACGAAGTGTGCGTCCGTTAGGTGTTCCTGGCGCAAGGCGGACAGTGACCTCTTCGCCATCAAGAGTGGGAACTTTAATATCTGCACCAAGTGTTGCTTCAACAAATGTCACAGGTAAAGTAAGAAGAAGATTCTCTGCCTTACGTGAAAAAACTGGATGCGCTTTTACATGTAACAAGATAAAGAGATCGCCAGGACCGGCTTCCCCTGGTGCACCTTTTCCCTTAACGCGAATCTTCGCGCCATCGTTCACACCTGCTGGAACTCGCGCAGTAATTGTCTGTGGTTTTCCACCATCCGTTGAGAGCTTTAATTCGAGAGTTGTGCCAAAGACGGCTTCTTTAAATGTAATTGTTGATTCAGTCTGTAGATCCTGACCTTTACGTGGTCCGCGACGGACTCCGCCGCCACCAAAGAGGTTTGCAAAGATGTCATTGGGAGATCCACCACCGAAGAGATCGGAGAAATCTCCCCCTCCACCCCCGCCACCCATCGGTCCACGGAAGCCACCGCGTTCAAAGAGTGAGCGCGCTTCATCGTATTCGGCGCGCTTTTTCGAATCCGACAAGATGTCATAAGCCTCAGAGACAGCTTTAAATTTCTCTTCGAGGGCGCTATCGCCCTTGGTCTTATCTGGATGTAATTCTCGCGCCAAAGTGCGGTATTTCTTCTTAATTTCATCGGCGCTGGCTTTCTTATCGACGCCGAGAATTGCGTAGAAATCCTTCTCGTAGAGATCTTTGGCAGCCATGACTTACTCCGCGGCTGGGCTTTCTTCTGGATCGGTGACTGCAACACGAGCAGGGCGAAGGATGCGCTCTTTATATTGATATCCAGATTGCAAGATCTTTGTTGCAGTAGATGTTGTGACATCTGCTGATGTGTCATGAAGTAGCGCCTCATGAATCTGTGGATCAAAGGCATCGCCTTCGGTTCCGTATTTGACTAAACCAATACGCTCGGTGACAGATGCAATCTGATCCGCGACAGCCTTAAAGCCACCAGTGAGCTCACCATGTGATTGTGCGCGTTCAATATCATCAAGTACTGGAAGTAGTTCGATAAGAACTGCGCTGACAGCAAGTTCATGTGCAAGAGAGCGATCGCGTTCTACACGCTTTCGGTAATTTGCATACTCTGCCTGAAGGCGTTGCAGGTCTGCAGTAAGTGTGGCAACCGGGTCAGTCTCCTGACCCGGCTCCACAACTAGATCTTCAGCAGCTTCAACTACGTCAGGGGTCTCTGTGACGAGATCTTCCGACATTAGTTACTGCCTTCGTCGATTACCTCAGCATCTTCAACGCCTTCTTCACCTGGAGCACTTTGCGCCGCAGCACCTGCTGCTGCATACATCAGTGCGCCTAGTGCTTGAGAAAGTGTTGATACTTTTTCAGTATTTGTCTTAATTGCTTCGAAGTTTGCACCGCCGAGTGATGTCTTAAGTTCTGTAAGGGCTGCTTCGACCTCATTCTTCTTATCGAGTGCTTCACCTTCTGTGAACTTATCGGCATTATCTGCGATGAACTTTTCAGTCTGATAGACAAGTGAGTCTCCGGTGTTACGGATCTCTGCCTCTTCCTTGCGCTTCTTATCTTCCTCAGCGTGAGCTTCGGCATCTGCCATCATGCGATCAATCTCTTCCTTTGAAAGAGCTGAACCGCCGCTGATTGTGACGCTCTGCTCTTTACCTGTTGCCAGATCCTTTGCAGAGACGTGAACGATTCCGTTGGCATCGATATCAAATGTCACTTCAACCTGTGGAACTCCACGTGGTGCTGGTGCGATACCGGCAAGTTCGAACATGCCTAGCTTTTTATTATAGGCAGCCATTTCACGCTCGCCCTGATAGACCTGAATCTGTACAGCAGGCTGATTGTCATCGGCTGTTGTAAAGATTTCGCTGCGCTTTGTAGGGATCGTTGTGTTGCGCTCGATCATGCGTGTCATGACACCGCCCTTGGTTTCGATTCCAAGAGTCAATGGTGTGACATCGAGAAGGAGAACATCCTTTACTTCACCCTTAAGAACACCTGCCTGAAGGGAAGCACCAACTGCAACAACTTCATCAGGGTTTACGCCCTTATTTGGCTCTTTTCCACCAGTGAGATCGCGAACGAGATCTACAACTGCTGGCATACGAGTTGATCCACCAACGAGAACAACGCTCTTGATTGCAGAGATTGCAATTCCAGAATCCTTTAGAACTTGCTGGAATGGCTTCTTGCAACGCTCAAGTAGGTCAACAGTGAGTTGCTGGAACTGTGCACGTGTGATTGTTTCATCTAAGAACAATGGGTTCTTCTCTGCATCTACTGTGATGTAAGGAAGATTGACTGCAGCTTGCTGTGAAGATGAAAGTTCGATCTTCGCCTTTTCTGCTGCTTCGCGAATGCGCTGCATCGCCATCTTATCTTTTGTGAGATCAATACCGTTCTTTGATCCAAATGTTTGCACAAGGTAATCAACTAGTGCTTGATCCCAATCATCTCCACCTAGGTGGTTATCACCAGCAGTTGCCTTTACTTCAACAACTCCGTCGCCGATTTCAAGAAGTGAAACGTCAAATGTTCCACCACCTAAGTCAAAGACTAGAATTGTCTGTTCTTGCTCGGCCTTATCAAGACCATATGCAAGAGCTGCAGCTGTTGGTTCGTTAATAATACGAAGAACATTAAGTCCGGCAATTTCGCCAGCTTCTTTTGTTGCTTGACGTTCTGCGTCAGAGAAGTACGCAGGAACTGTAATAACGGCATCGGTAACAGTCTCGCCAAGATAACTTTCTGCATCGCGCTTAAGTTTTTGCAAAATACGGGCAGAGATTTCTTGTGGTGTGTACTTCTTGCCATCGATATCCATGGTCCAGTTGGTTCCCATGTGGCGCTTGACCGAACGAATGGTGCGCTCAACATTTGTTACCGACTGACGCTTGGCGACTTCACCGACGAGGACTTCACCATTCTTGGCGAAGGCGACGATCGATGGTGTGGTGCGAGCGCCTTCGGCGTTGGCGATAACCGTTGGTTCGCCACCTTCAAGGACGCTGACACAGCTATTTGTTGTTCCGAGGTCGATTCCGACTGCTCTGGCCATTGTGACTCCTTTTTCTACACTCTCTCGAGCTCGCTATGAGGTCGAGGTGGTTAAACCTGAGTCGATCTTACCCAAGAGATTGAGCCGATGCGACTCAGGTTTCCAAGGGGTAGAACCGGCAGGGCCTGCCGAATATTCCCAAGGCGCATCTCAAGGGTTGGGGCGAGGGCGGAAGATAACCTAACGCCCATGACGACTCTTCAGATTGTCTTGACCGCCCTTGCCTATGGCGTGACGGTGGTCGCCCTGGCCTTGCTTACTGTTCGAGTTCGTCAGCTCGTTGCCACCTACAAGAAGGCGCAACCAGATCCAACTCGTAACAACGACAAAGGTGCGCGTTTTTCCAACATGCTTAAAGAGGTCTTGGGACATACCAAGATGCTCAACTTCACGGGCACAGGTATCGCACATTGGTTTGTAATGATTGGTTTCGGTGCACTCTTTGGAACTCTTGTTACCGCATACGGACAATTAATCTCACCTGATTTTGCTCTACCGATTATCGGACACTTTGTTGGATATGAATTCTTTGCAGAGCTCATTGCTTGTCTTACCGGAATCGGAATCGTCACACTTATCGGTATTCGCCAAGTTACTCGTTTGCGTCCAGAACGTCGTAATCGCTTCTCTGGTTCTGGAATGGGTAAGGCGTATTACATCGAGGCAACAATTCTTGTAATTGTCTTTGCAGTTATTGCACTTCGCGGATTAGAAGGTGCACTTGCTGGTGTTGAAAGTTGGAATTGGCATTACGCATTGTCATGGCCTGCAGTTGTTGCTTTTAGTGGAATGAGCACCGCTGCAATTGAAAATGCAATTGTTATTGTGGCTGCGATCAAGATTCTCGTATCGATGGCGTGGTTTATTGTTATTGCAAGCAACCTCACTATGGGTATTGCCTGGCACCGTTTCTTAGCCTTCTTCAATATTTTTTATAAGCGCAATAGCGATGGCAGAAACTCACTCGGTGCATTACCGGAAATGCTTTCACATGGTGCACCGATCGACTTTGAGGATCCAAAAGAAGATGATGTATTCGGTCTAGGTACTCGATCAGATATTTCATGGAAGGGCTTGCTCGACATGACCACATGTACTGAATGTGGTCGCTGCCAATCTCAATGCCCTGCCTGGCATACCGAAAAGCCGCTGTCGCCCAAGCTTTTAATCATGGCGATGCGCGATCATGCAATGGCTAAAGCGGTGGAAAGTGAGGCTTTGGTAGGCGATAAAGCCCCTATTTCACTTGATGTTTTATGGTCTTGTACGACATGTGGTGCCTGCGTTGAAGAGTGCCCTGTTGATATCGAGCATGTAGATCACATCGTTAACATGCGCCGATTCCAAGTCTTGGTTGAATCAGAATTTCCAACCGAACTTGGTGGAACGTTTAGAAACTTAGAGAAGACCGGTAACCCATGGGGAGCAAATCGCGCAGATCGCGAAGGGTGGATTGCAGAATGTGATTTCCCAATTCGTGTTGTTGAAGGTGAACTTCCGGCCGATGTCGAATATTTATTCTGGGTGGGTTGCGCTGGCGCGTATGAAGACCGAGCAAAGAAAACTACAAAAGCGGTAGCAGAGTTATTGCATATGGCAGGTGTTAACTTTGCGGTTCTTGGTAAGCGCGAGACATGTACTGGGGATGCTGCGCGTCGAGCTGGTAATGAGTTCCTCTACCAAATTCTTTCGCGTGAAAATATCGAAACATTTAAAGAAACCTTTGGTGATCGTCCAAAGGGCAAGAAGAAAGTTGTTGTTACTTGCCCACACTGCTTTACAACTATTGGTCGCGATTATGCGCAGAGTGGTTATGAACTTGAGATGTTGCATCACACACAACTTCTCAACACTTTGGTTCGTGAGGGACGTTTAAAGACAAGTCCCCACAAGGCAGATCAGAAGATCACATTCCACGATCCGTGTTATTTGGGTCGTCATAATCAGATCTATGCACCGCCTCGCGAACTACTTGAAGCATCTGGTTGTGACATTGAAGAGATGCCACGTAACCAAGAGCGTTCGTTCTGCTGTGGTGGTGGCGGATCACGAATGTGGATGGAAGAGAAACTTGGAACACGTATCAACCTCAACCGTGTTGATGAAGCTATCGCCACTGGTGTCGATGAGGTTGCAGTCGGTTGCCCGTTCTGTCGCATCATGATCGGCGATGGAATGACAGCGCGAGAATCAGATGTTGAAGTCCTCGATGTCGCTCAGGTGCTACTTCGTAACATCAAGGGTTAAATTACAACGGTGTAATTCATCCACAGGTGTGGGTTTACTTGTGGACAAGCAACTTTGCGGCCAGCGCCCCGCCTATAAGGCCCCCCAAGTGGGCCCTCCAGTCGATGCCAGGGATCGTAAAACCGATAGCTAAATTCAAACCCACAGTTATTAGGGTGCTCTTCATATCAGCGCCGTATCTCTTTCCAATAACGAGGATTGCGCCGAAGAGGCCAAAGACAGCACCAGATACTCCGATTGAGTAACCGTTAACTGGCAAGAAGTAGGCCGATGTAAAGGAACCGGCCAATAACGAGAGAAAGAAGATTGTTACAAATTTCTTTGTACCAAGAATTGATTCAACCTGGGTTCCCAGTGAGTGTAGCGCCAACATGTTAAATGCCAAGTGATAGGGAAGATCGCTTGTTTGATCGTGCATCAACGCCACAGTAAAGAGGCGATACCACTGACCACTGTTCTCAAGTCCTGCTAATGGTGGCAAGAAAAAGTTATTGATGAGTAGTGGGTTGATTTTCTGCCAGAGAAAAAATGCGCAGATAATTGTGATCAAGCTTAACGTTGCAGAACGATAAGCCTTCATAAGAAATTACTTATGCAACAGTGACGCTGTTAATGACAACGTCTTTAACTGGCTTATCGCCAGGGCCTGTCTTTGTTGTTGCAATTGCATCAACTACAGCTTGGCTTGCAGCATCCTTTACCTCGCCGAAGATTGAGTGGCGGCGGTTGAGGTGTGGTGTTGGAGCAACTGTAATAAAGAACTGTGAACCATTTGTATTTGGTCCTGAGTTAGCCATTGCTAATAGGTATGGGCGATCAAATGAAAGTTCGCCGTGGAATTCATCTTCAAATTTATATCCTGGATCTCCGAATCCTTTGCCCATCGGACAGCCGCCTTGAATCATGAAACCGTCGATGACGCGGTGGAAGATAAGACCGTCGTAAAATTTTCCAGTCTTCTTTGCACCTGTTGACATGTCGGTGTATTCCTTGGTGCCAGTTGCCAGACCAATAAAGTTTGCAACTGTCTTTGGTGCTTGGTGTTCAAACATTTCAATAACGATGTCACCGAGATTTGTGTGG
>JBJTKU010000054.1:0-3094 GCA_046096605.1 Candidatus Planktophila sp.
ATTTACAGTTGCCGTAGAGGGTATCGAAGTTGTTGGTTGCGGAGCACTTCATGTTCTCTGGGAAGATCTTGCAGAGGTTCGCACTGTTGCTGTGCTAAAACGTCTTAAAGGTCAAGGAGTTGGACATAAAATTCTTGAGAGAATAATTGATCGAGCGCGCGAAGTTGGTGTAGCTCGCATCTTCTGCCTCACATTTGAAACGGCCTTCTTCAGTCGCCACGGTTTCCAAGAAATTCATGGCACTCCGGTAGATCCAGATGTATATACAGAGCTCCTTCGCTCCTATGACACCGGTGTTGCAGAATTCCTCGATCTTGAGTCGGTCAAGCCCAATACATTGGGCAATACCCGCATGCTCAAAATTCTCTAAATCCAGGGAAAACTGGCCTATATAACGCCCCTTTGAGGGAATATCGCCCCCAGATCTGGGGTTAGAACCTATGCACAGACCTTCACCTCGCGCCGCCTATGGGCGAAGTTATAGGCTAGCCATGTAACTCCAGCACCAGATGAAATCCAGATGAAAGAGGTCCACCGATGTTTGAGCGCTTTACCGATAGAGCCCGACGCGTTGTTGTTCTGGCTCAAGAAGAAGCACGCATGCTCAACCATAACTACATCGGTACTGAGCACATCTTGCTCGGTCTCATCCATGAAGGCGAGGGCGTTGCCGCAAAAGGGCTTGAATCACTTGGAATCTCACTAGAAGCTGTTCGCGCACAGGTTGAAGAAATTATTGGTCAGGGCCAACAGGCTCCATCAGGGCATATTCCCTTTACACCTCGCGCCAAGAAGGTTCTTGAGCTCTCACTTCGTGAAGCGCTTCAACTCGGCCATAACTACATCGGTACCGAACATATTCTCCTTGGACTTATCCGTGAAGGAGAAGGAGTTGCGGCACAGGTATTGGTCAAACTCGGCGCAGATCTCAATCGCGTTCGCCAACAAGTGATTCAACTTCTCTCCGGCTACCAAGGTAAGGAAGCTGTCACACAAGGCGGACCTGCTGAAGGAACACCATCGACTTCTCTGGTTCTCGATCAATTTGGACGCAACCTCACAGCCGCAGCACGTGAAGGAAAGCTTGATCCAGTTATCGGTCGCGATAACGAAATTGAGCGTGTGATGCAGGTGCTTTCTCGTCGTACAAAAAACAATCCAGTGCTTATTGGTGAGCCAGGAGTTGGAAAGACAGCTGTCGTTGAGGGTCTTGCACAAGCGATTGCAAAAAATGATGTGCCAGAGACTCTCAAGGATAAGCAGCTCTACTCACTCGATCTTGGAGCACTTGTTGCAGGATCTCGCTACCGTGGTGACTTTGAAGAGCGCCTAAAGAAGGTTCTTAAAGAGATTAAAACTCGTGGCGACATCATTCTCTTTATTGATGAAATTCACACACTTGTCGGTGCAGGTGCTGCAGAAGGTGCGATCGATGCAGCCAGCATCTTAAAGCCAATGTTGGCTCGCGGTGAGTTACAAACAATTGGCGCAACAACTCTCGACGAATATCGTAAGCATGTAGAAAAAGATGCGGCACTCGAACGTCGCTTCCAACCAATTCAGGTTAAAGAGCCATCAGTTGCGCACACCATTGAAATTTTGAAGGGGCTTAGGGATCGTTACGAAACTCACCACCGCGTATCTATTACAGATGGAGCCCTCGCAGCCGCTGCAAATATGGCAGATCGCTATATCTCAGATCGCTTCCTTCCAGATAAGGCGATTGACCTTATCGATGAAGCAGGATCACGTCTTCGTATCAAGCGTATGACCGCTCCTGTCGAACTTCGCGAATTCGATGAAAAGATCGCCGCTGCTCGAAAGGCGAAAGAGTCCGCAATTGACGCACAAGATTTTGAAGGTGCTGCAGCTCTTCGCGATAAAGAGAAAAATCTCATTGAAGAACGTAATGCCGCTGAGAAGAATTGGAAGGCAACAGATCTAGATAAGGTCACCGAGGTCGATGAAGAACTCATCGCACAGGTTCTCTCTGCCTCTACAGGAATTCCCGTCTTTAAACTTACAGAGGAAGAGACTGCGCGTCTTCTTCGCATGGAAGATGAACTTCACCGCCGTGTGATTGGCCAAGATCAAGCGATCAAGGCTCTCTCACAAGCTATCCGCCGTACACGTGCTGGACTTAAAGATCCAAAGCGCCCTGGTGGCTCATTTATCTTTGCTGGCCCATCAGGTGTAGGTAAGACAGAACTTTCACGCACACTCGCTTCATTCCTCTTTGGCGATGAGAGCGCGTTGATTCAACTTGATATGTCTGAATATTCAGAGCGTCACACTGCTTCACGACTATTCGGTGCTCCTCCGGGATACGTGGGTTATGACGAGGGCGGTCAGCTAACTGAGAAAGTTCGCCGTCGCCCATTCTCAGTAGTGCTATTCGATGAGATCGAAAAGGCGCACCCAGATATCTTTAACTCGCTGTTGCAGGTTCTGGAAGATGGTCGCCTAACAGATTCTCAAGGCCGCACTGTTGATTTCAAGAACACCATCATCATCATGACCACCAACTTAGGTACTCGTGATATCTCAAAGAGCTTGGGACTAGGCTTTGCTAATGCCGAAGATGTGCTTTCAAATTACGAGCGCATGAAGGCGAAGGTGAGCGATGAGCTTAAGAATCACTTCCGCCCAGAGTTCTTAAACCGTATCGATGATGTGATCGTCTTCCACCAGCTAAATCAGGATCAAATCATCGAAATTGTTGATTTGATGGTGGCAAATCTAGATAAGCGCTTACAAGTTAAAGATATGGGTATCGAACTAACCCAGAACGCGAAGATCTTGTTGGCAAAGCGTGGTTACGATCCGCTACTTGGCGCTCGTCCGCTTCGTCGTGAGATTCAGCGCGATATCGAAGATGCGTTATCTGAGCGGATTCTCTTTAACGAACTTAAAGCAGGCGAGATTGTTTTGGTGGATGTTGAAGGCGAAGGTGCGGATGCAGTCTTTACCTTTAAAGGTGAGCGCAAAGGCGGAACTCCTGATACTCCAGAAGCGCTAGAGCCAGAAGCGATTTAAATTTTAACCTTGCCGATGGCTTGATCGATTCGGGAGACTTCGACGATCTCCATGCCGG
>JBJTKU010000055.1:0-8522 GCA_046096605.1 Candidatus Planktophila sp.
TGGTAAATGCATTCATCTCACCGCCCACTGCCTCGATAGATGAGGAGATCTCTAACGCGCTGCGCCGGGTTGTTCCTTTAAAGAGAAGATGCTCTAGAAAGTGAGAAGCCCCAGCAACTGCCGGGGTTTCATCACGTGAACCTACATTGACCCATATTCCCACTGCGGCACTTCGCACCGATGGAACTTCTTCCGTAACGATGCGAAGGCCACTTGAGTGAGCATAACGACGAACTGACATGTCGGTGGCTTGTATTACTCAGCTGCCGGTGTTGTGCCGTCTTCTAGAACAGGAACGAGTGAGAGCTTGCCTTTTGGATCGATCTCACCGATTTCAACCTGAATCTTGTCTCCCACCTTCATCACATCTTCAAGGTTTTCGATGCGCTTTCCACCATGCATCTTGCGGATCTGAGATACGTGGAGAAGTCCATCTTTACCTGGCAGCAATGAGATGAATGCGCCAAATGCTGCAAGCTTGACTACGGTACCGAGGTAACGCTCACCAACTTCTGGCATCTGTGGATTTGCAATTGCATTGATCTGAGCGCGTGCTGCCTCTGCAGATGGTCCATCGGTTGCACCGATGTAAATTGTTCCATCTTCTTCGATTGAGATTTCTGCACCGGTTTCATCTTGAATCTGGTTGATAATCTTGCCCTTAGGGCCGATAACCGCACCGATTTGATCGACAGGAATCTTGACAGAGATGATGCGAGGAGCAAATGGGCTCATCTCATCTGGAGAGTCAATCGCTTCATTCATGACATCAAGGATGGCAAGACGTGCTTCCTTTGCCTGGTGAAGTGCGCCAGCGAGAACAGATGCTGGAATTCCATCAAGCTTTGTATCTAATTGAAGGGCTGTAACGAAATCCTTTGTTCCAGCTACCTTAAAGTCCATATCGCCGAAGGCATCCTCTGCACCCAAGATATCTGTCAAAGCAACGTATTCAACCTTGCCATCTACATCATCTGAGATCAGACCCATAGCAATACCTGCAACAGGAGCCTTCAAAGGAACTCCTGCTTGAAGCATTGAAAGTGTCGATGCACAGACAGAGCCCATAGAGGTTGATCCATTTGAACCAAGTGCCTCTGAGACCTGACGAATTGCGTATGGGAACTCTTCGCGGGTTGGAAGAACTGGAACGAGTGCGCGCTCAGCAAGAGCACCGTGGCCAATTTCGCGGCGCTTAGGTGTACCTACACGACCAGTCTCACCAGTTGAATATGGTGGGAAGTTGTAGTTGTGCATGTAGCGCTTGTGATTTTCTGGGTTGAGAGTGTCGAGCTGCTGCTCCATTTTGAGCATGTTTAGAGTTGTGATTCCAAGAATCTGCGTCTCTCCACGTTCGAAGATCGCTGATCCGTGTACACGAGGAATTACTTCAACTTCTGCAGACAGAGCACGAATATCGCGGAGTCCGCGTCCATCGATACGAATCTTGTCCCGTAGTACACGTTGACGAACTAACTTCTTGGTTAGTGAGCGGAATGCCGCAGGAATTTCTTTTTCACGGTCAATGAATTCGGCAGAAAGAGATTCCTTTGTGCTTGCTGAGATCTCGTCGATCTTTGTCTCGCGCTCTTGCTTTCCAGCGATTGTGAGTGCCTTTGCAAGGTCATCCTTTGCCGCTTTTTCAACGGCTGCGTAAACATCATCCTGGTAATCAAGGAAGACTGGGAATTCTGCAGTGGGCTTTGCAGCAACTGCTGCGAGCTTGCTCTGTGCCTCACAGAGAATGCGAATAAATGGCTTAGCGGCATCGAGGCCCTGAGCAACAACTTCTTCAGTAGGAGTTGGAGCGCCATTTTTGATGAGTTCGATGGTCTTAGATGTAGCTTCTGCCTCCACCATCATGATCGCAACATCATCTGATGTGACTCGACCTGCAACAACCATATCGAAAACAGCATTCTCAACCTGTGAATGGTTTGGGAATGCAACCCACTGTCCATCAATGAGAGCAACACGAACTCCACCGATCGGACCAGAAAATGGCAGACCAGCTAATTGTGTTGACATTGATGCAGCGTTGATGGCGATGACGTCGTACATGTGATCGGGATCTAAAGCCATAACTGTGGCAACAATTTGAACTTCGTTACGAAGTCCTTTAATAAAAGATGGGCGAAGCGGGCGGTCAATCAAACGACATGTAAGGATCGCATCTTCTGACGGACGACCTTCACGACGGAAGAATGAACCAGGAATTTTGCCAACTGCGTACATCTTCTCTTCAACATCTACTGTCAAAGGAAAGAAGTCGAATTGATCCTTAGGTGTCTTTGAAGCTGTTGTGGCCGAGAAGATCATTGTCTGATCATCTAGATATACAGCTGCGGCACCTGCTGCCTGCTTTGCAAGGCGCCCTGTTTCAAAGCGAATCTCTCGCTTACCGAATTTTCCGTTATCAATAACGGCTACTGCTGACTTTACGTCTTGACCCTCCATGGGTCTCTCCATTTCTACAGCGCCCGCAGCGAGGTAGGAATGTATCTTCGATCGAAGTTCACGGAAAAATAGTTCCGGAAACCACTACCGAGGACCATTTCTCCTCGGGGCGCAGTGCTTACTTGATTAGCGACGAATACCGAGCTTTTCGATAATCGCGCGATAACGATTGATATCTGTCTTTGCGAGGTACTGAAGAATGCGACGACGGCGACCTACAAGAAGAAGCAAGCCACGACGATTGTGGTGATCATGCGGATTGGTCTTGAGGTGTGTTGTGATGTCTTCGATTCGACGTGATAGCAAAGCGACCTGAGCTTCAGGGCTTCCTGTATCAGTAGCTGAAGTTCCGTACTTGGTGATGATTTCTTTCTTTACTTCTGGTGTTAACGCCATCTTCGTATGCTCCTTTTAAGCTACTGTTCAAGAGGCTTCCCGGTTTGATTCACGGGAAATCGCTTTCTCGTTGGACAGCCCAAAGTTTACCTGTCTAGCCCCTATAGTTGAAATCGAGGCCTTTTACGCTCGGATTTCTTAGGCCTCGGTGAGTTTTTTTGCCTGTTCGCAATCAATCTTCATCTGGGCTAGCAAAGGCTCGAGTCCATCGAATTTCAGGGTGGGGCGAAGTCGCCATCCAAATTCGATTGATGCATTCTTGTCGTAGAGATCTAGCCCTTCTTGATCCAATGCGTATGCCTCTACTTGTCGTCCGCGTTCACCCTCAAAGGTTGGGTTTGTTCCGATAGATATTGCCGCGGGCCAGAAATTAATACCTACTGTCAACCAACCCGCGTAGACACCATCTTCCGGGATTGTTTGCCCTTCAATGTTGCCAAGGTTTGCAGTTGGATAACCAATCTGGCGACCTCGTTTTTCACCGTGCACAACTACACCATCTAGTCGATGAGGTCTCCCTAAGAGTAAACGAGCATCCTCAACGTTCCCTACTGAAACCAATCGACGAATCCGTGTGGATGAAATCACTTCACTTTCGTCCTGATTGAGCTCCTGGACATCGACCGTGAAGTTATGAATCAGCGCTGACTTAATCAGAGTATCTACATTTCCTGCGGCCTTATACCCATATGTGAAATTTTTTCCAACAATGACTGTCGATGCATGGAGCTGATCCACTAAGACATTCTTTACAAAATCATCAGGTGACATTGCAGCAAACTTCTCGTTAAATTTCATCACGGCCACTTGATCTGCCCCATGAATTTTTAAGAGCTCCACTCTGTCGGGAAGGGTTGTCAACATGGTTGGCGCGCGATCTGGGGCAAAGACAGTCGTTGGATGCGGATCAAAGGTAAGAGCCACGATCTCCCGCCCATCGGCAATATCTTTTGCGCGCTTGAGGAGCTCTTGGTGTCCCTTGTGCACTCCGTCGAAGACTCCGATGAGAACTACATGAGATTGGGATGTGTGCTCACTCATGGCGGTCATTATCGTCTAATCATTGAGCTGCTGCAAAAACTGCGACAGGTTTAGCCTTGTCGCCCTCATCTTTTAAGAGGGCGATTAATACATTGTCAGGAGAAATCCCTGCAACTATCTCTTCTCGTGATGAAGGAACAAGTGGGCGACCAAAGGAAAGTTCACGAACTTCTTCAAGAGTAAGCTCGCGAACCGCAAAAGTGCGACGTGCCACTTCGGTGAGCCCTAAGGTAGTAAAGCTCTTTGATTTTAGATCTTCGATGGAAGTTGCAACATCCAAGGTGAATCCGGCAACGCGTGTACGACGTAAAACTCGAAGGTATCCCCCAACGCCAAGCTCTTTTCCCAAATCTCGAGCAATGGCACGGATAAATGTGCCAGCCGAGCACGTAACATCGATATCCACCTCGGTGCATTCTGCAAGGTGGCGGATGTCTAGAATCTCAAGGCTACGAATAGTGATGGTGCGGGCGGCTAATTCAAAAACTTCACCAGCTCGGACTCGATCGTATGCTCTCTCGCCATCGACCTTCACTGCAGAAACTGACGATGGACGTTGTGAAATGGTCCCGATCATTGCATTGAGGATTCGCTTTATCTCAGAGTCTTCGACTCCGCTGGCATCCACTCTAGAAAGAATTTCTCCTTCGATATCATCTGTCACAGTAGATGCACCTAAAACAATTGTTGCCTGATAAGACTTATCGCCATTTGTGATGTACTGCAGAAGACGAGTACCGTTTCCAAAGCCGAGGACCAGTACTCCGGTTGCCATCGGATCGAGAGTTCCCGCGTGGCCAACCTTGCGCATTCCCAGTGCTTTACGCCCCATTGCAACAACATCATGGCTTGTCATGCCAGAACCTTTGTCAACGATCAGAAAGCCATCGTTCATCGTCAAGGCGTGTAATTACTCTTCGATGATTCGAGGAGCTTTATATGGATCTTCGGCCGTTGGCTTTGCACCCATACGAAGTTTGGCCACCTCGGCATCGAGTGCATGCACACGATCAAGGAGAGAATCCATCGCTTTGGCACTTTCCGGAAGTCCATCTTCGATAAATTCAATAGTTGGAGTAATTCGGGTTTGCAAGTCTCGACCCACTGCTGAACGAATCACTCCCTTAGCACTCTCCAGAGCCGCGGCAGTTGCAGCCCGTGCATCTTCATCACCCAAAACAGTGTAGAAAATTGACGCGCTCTGGAGGTCGCCTGTTACTCGCGCATCAGTTACTGTGACAAAACCAAGACGTGGATCCTTAATCTTGGTCTCGAGCAACTGCGCCACAACAACTTTGATGCGGTCAGAGACTTTCTGCGTGCGATGCGATTGGCCCATGGTTATGCCCGCTTCTTCTCACGCATCTCAAAGACTTGGATCGTATCTCCGACTGCCATCTCCTTGATATTGCCAACGCCGATACCGCACTCAAATCCTTCACGAACTTCAGTGACATCATCTTTAAAGCGCTTCAGTGAATCAATAGTCAGATCCGCAACGATTACTTCACCATTGCGAAGCAAACGTGCACTCGAGTTACGACGAATAACTCCATCAAGTACTACTGAACCTGCGATATTTCCAGCCTTTGAAGATTTGAAGATATCGCGAACCTCTGCATTACCTAGAATGACTTCTTCGAACTCTGGCTTGAGAAGACCCTTGAGTGATAGCTCAATCTCTTCAATTGCCTGATAAATCACTGAATAGAAGCGAACTTCAACTCCTTCTTGATCGGCAAAGATCGCGGTCTGTGGCTCAGGTTTGACGTTAAAGCCGATCACTACGGCAGTAGATGCCGATGCCAAAGTGATATCGCTCTTCGTGATTGCACCTACGCCACGGTGAATAACCCGCAGATCAACTTCTGCTCCAACATCGAGTTGCATGAGTGCATCTTCGAGCGCTTCAACAGAACCAGAAACGTCACCCTTGAGGATGAGATTGAGCGTTGTGATCTTTGACTGCTCCATGAAGTCTTCGAGGGAAACCTTCTTGCGAGCCTTAGCCAACTGAGCATTGCGTTCTGCGGCTTGACGCTTTTCAGCAATCTGACGCGCCGTGCGATCCTCATCTGCAACAAGGAAGGTGTCTCCTGCACTTGGCACGGTTGTAAATCCAAGTACCTGTACCGGGCGCGATGGGCCGGCCTCATCAACGTTCTCTCCGTGTTCATCGTGCATTGCGCGAACGCGACCAAATGCACCGCCAGCAACAATTGCATCTCCGATACGCAACGTTCCACGTTGTACAAGAACTGTTGCAACTGGTCCACGGCCACGGTCGAGATGAGCTTCGATAGCAACACCTCGTGCAGAGTCATCTGCAATGGCCCGAAGAGCATTTGCGGCATCTGACGTTATGAGAATTGAAACGCTCCGCAGATCGATTCCTATACCTGACTTTGCCGAGACGTTTACGAAGATTGTATCTCCACCGTATTCCTCGGCAACCAAGTTATATTCGGTAAGTTGCTGACGAACTTTATCTGGGTTTGCCCCTTCTTTATCGATTTTGTTGACTGCAACCACAATTGGCACATCTGCTGCCTGCGCATGGTTAAGAGCTTCAATCGTTTGCGGCATGATTCCGTCATCTGCGGCAACGACCAAGACTGCGATATCTGTCACCTTTGCACCACGGGCACGCATAGCTGTGAATGCCTCGTGACCTGGCGTATCGATAAAGGTTATTGCACGATTTACACCTTCGTGATCATGATGAATTTGGTAGGCACCAATGTGCTGGGTGATTCCGCCTGCCTCACTCTTATAGACCTCGGTCTTTCGAATTGCATCAAGCAAACTAGTTTTACCGTGATCAACGTGACCCATTACCGTAACTACCGGTGGTCGGGCGACGAGTTCAGATGGATCGAGCTCTTCAAGTTCTTTAGCAAGATCGATATCGAAATCTTGCAAAAGCTCACGATCTTCATCTTCTGGTGAAACAACTTGGATTACATAACCGAGCTGTGCGCCGAGGATTTCAAATGTGTCAGCATCAACAGATTGTGTAGCTGTAACCATCTCACCCAAGTGAAAGAGAGCTGCAACAAGTGCTGCTGGATCTGCATTAATTTTCTCAGCAAAGTCAGCAAGTGAGGAACCGCGACGCATTCGGATCTGTGTCTTTCCATCACCGTGCGGAATAACAGCGCCACCCAATTGTGGCGCTTGCATATTGTCGAATTCATCGCGCAGGGCTTTTCTAGATTTAGGTTTGCGTTTAGAAGATTTGCTTGCGTTCTTACCGAATGCACCTGCCGCTCCTCCGCGACCTGATCCTCCACGACCTGGTGCACCGCCTGGAGCACGACCTGGTGCGCCACCTGTTGATGGACCACCTGAACGATATGGGCTACTACTTGTTGGTGCACTACCTCCACCAGATCGAGGAGGAAATTGCGAACCAGAACCTGGAGCACCAGTAGGCCGCGGCGAAGATGGACGTGCAGCAAAACCTGGACGAACCGAACCTGGACGAGGCCCTGACATTCCAGGCCGCGGTGCGCCACTTCCTTGAGGACGTGCAGGTGGCCGTGGAAGTGAACCACCGGATGATCTAGAAGTTGAAAAAGGATTGTTACCCGGACGAGGGGGACGTGGAACTGTGCTACCTGTTGCAGGTGAAGTGGAGAATGGATTATTTCCTGGACGGGGTGTTGGTTTAGGCGCATCTTTTGCGGGTGCACCATCTTCAGGCACCTGTGGTGTTTGTGATGGTGCAGGTGTTGCGGCAGCTTCTGTGGAGGCGCGAGATGCCTTCAGCGCATCAAGATCTACGCCAAGCTCTGCTGCAAGTTCGGCGGCAAGTTCGGGGTCAACCTCTGCGCTCTTTTTAGCTGCGCTTTTTTTAGCTGCTGCCTTCTTTACTGGCTTCTTCTCTTCCGCAGGCTTTGCATCTGGGTATAGCGCAATAAGCTTGCGCACCACCGGTGCTTCTACTGTGGAAGATGCTGAACGGACGAATTCGCCCATCTCTTGGAGCTTTGCAAGAACTTCCTTGCTCTCCATGCCGAGTTGTTTTGCCAACTCATGTACGCGGACCTTTGACACTTTTCTCCTGTCTTGGCCCACATACGAATGTGAATGCGAGCCTTAGTTGAACGACCTCATAATTCTGACGAGCTCATTTGAGTTTCATAACTTTCGCATCCAATTCTCTTCATTCATCGGCGATGAATGTTTGTAGTTGTGAGTGATCGAAATTTTCAGACGACTTAAAAGCTGCCCTAAATGACTTTCTCTCGATGGCCTGAGCAACACATTCTCTATGTACCCACGCTCCTCGCCCGGGTTGAGTGCGACCAGGATCTGGAAGTAAAACTAGACCCTTTCGAACCACGCGAACAAGAGTGTCACTTGATGCCTGCCCGTCCCAAGAATATTTCTTGCGACATGCAACGCATGTTCGTTCCACCCCTTAAGTCTATCCAAGGGAAGGCGATATTCCTAAATGTAAGGCGGAATTATGCGGGAGTTACGGGTGTGTCTGGATGAATATCGATTCTCCAGCCAGTCAGGCGCGCAGCCAAACGAGCGTTCTGGCCATCTTTTCCAATAGCCAACGAGAGCTGATAGTCAGGGACAATCACTCGTGCGCAACGATTCATCTCATCAACAAT
>JBJTKU010000056.1:0-4463 GCA_046096605.1 Candidatus Planktophila sp.
CGTATGGATGCATCACGCTCTGCCATGGCAGCACCTAAATGAAGTGGACGCTCAATGCTGTACTTGCCAGATTTAAATCGCGCGATGCGAAGAGATCGTTCAACGTTATGGCTCTTTTCGCCAGCTTCACGTACATCCAGATATTGACCTGCCATGAGCTCGATCCGCATCTCATCATGAATGGAAAGAACATCTAAAAGTTGATCCGATGAGATTCCGGAGGTGTGGAGCATCTGATCAGATTGAACGAGAGCAAGATCTCCAAGGAGAATTGCAGCTGCAGCCCCAAACTGTTCTGACAATCCGGCAAGTGCTTGTTCTTGATGCAAGTTTTCAAAATGGCGGTGTATTGCAGGTTTTCCTCGTCGTGTATCTGAAGCATCCATCAAATCATCGTGAATGAGTGCACACGCTTGCAAGAATTCAAGACTTGCAAAGGCTTTAATCTCATGTGGACCAACGGGTTTGCCTGCTGCCTTATGCCCGGCATATGCAAAAAGAGGGCGAAAGCGCTTTCCGCCATCGAGAATAAATTCTTCCAATGCGTCACAGACGGGGGTTAAATGCGAGCCAATTGTTGTCAGGTGCGAACGAGATTGGGCAAGATAGGCAACCAGGGCGATTCGTACATCTTCACGGACCTTTGCAAGCTCATCCATTACCTGGCTATTCACGAGGGCAACGGTACCCTGACCGCATGGAGATGCGACTTGAAAAGCGGATGTACTCATTTGAGTTCTTCCCTCCCAAGGATATTGAAGGTGAAGATCGCCTTTGGCAGACCCTTTCCTCCTTGGCCCCTTTGGCTCCAGATTTTGTTGCAGTCACCTATGGGGCAGGTGGAGGAACACGAGATCGCACAATTCGAATTACATCCGAGATCACTTCACGAACAAAAATTCCAACGGTTGCACATTTAACGTGTGTGGGCTCCACTCGTGAAGAACTGATTGAAATTCTTGGTCGTTATAAGGAATCTGGAATCAATAACATCTTGGCTCTTCGTGGTGACCCAATGGGTGGTCCTCTTCAACCATGGACTTCAGTAGATGGCGGTCTCACTCATGCAGATGAATTGGTAGCCCTTGCACGTGAACACGGCGATTTCACAATAGGTGTTGCAGCATTTCCCGACGGCCACCCAAATTCTGGCGGCGATTTCAATCAAGATATTGAAGTCTTAATCCGCAAGGAATCATTAGGCGCATCATTTGCTACAACACAATTCTTTTTTGAAGTCGATAAGTGGAAGCGTTTGGTGGATGCGCTGGATAAACGCGGATCGAAGATGCCGATTATTGCCGGGGTACTACCTGTGACAAATGTGAAACTCTTGACGAAGATGGCAGAACTTGGTGGAACTCCAATACCAGATTCGATTGCAGCGCGTTTTGCTGCAGTGCAAGATAATCCAGATGATGTCCGTAAATTAGGTGTTGAGATTGCACTCGATCTCTGCAATCAACTCATTGATGCAGGCGTACCTGGAATCCATTTCTACACAATGAATAGTTCTACGGCGACTAGCGAAATTTTTGCTTCGCTTAAAGATCGAAGATAAATTCATGACACGTCAAGAGTTTTTTGATCGTTGGAGCGCTCTCCACCTTGATGCACCAATCACAGGAATTGTTAAAAGCTGGTTGAGTATCTCCTACCTCATTGCCCGTGTTTTAAGCGTACTTCGCATAACGCCTAATCTGCTTACCCTTATGGGTGTCATAAGTGCCGTAGCGCTGCTCTTCTTCCCCAATTCAATTATCGGCTTGATCTTCCTTGCGCTTTCACTGATCTTTGATGGCGTTGATGGCAGTGTTGCGATCATCTCTACAAAAGAAAGTAAGTTGGGTGCGGTACTTGATTCAATTGCAGATCGCATTACCGAAGCCATATGGTTCTTTGCTCTCTATCAATGGGGGATCGCACCCGTGTTCTGTTTGGCACTCTTTGCACTTTCTCTTACGCAAGAATATGCACGCGCCCGTATGGCATCCCTTGGATATGCCCAGATTGGGGTCGTTACGATTGCCGAGCGACCTGTGCGAGCAAGTGCAATCGCAATCTTTATGGTCTTAGAACTTCTAAACTTTTCCTTCGCACCAATTGCTATCTATTTCTTCACCGCTATGGCAGTTTTCAGTGTCTATCAAGTGATGAGAGCTGCCCGCCACCATCTCGCGTAAGAATCGCTTCGGCAACAATCTCGGCACTTAAGCCCACAAGCGGTAGTCCGCCACCCGGGTGAGCACTTCCTCCAACACAGTAAAGGCCGGTTAAAGGGCTGCGATTCTTTGCCCGATTAAATGCGCTGCGTGCACCATTGCTAGAGGTTCCATAAATTGACCCTCCTGGAGCAAGCACGCTCGCCTCTAAATCTGCAGGTGTGCGAATCTCTAAGAGATCTAGTCGATCGCGAACCTTAATACCACGAGCCTCGATGCGATCAATAATTTTCTGAGCATACTCATGTGCAAACTTTGGATCGCTCCAATCAAATCCACCCGAACCATGGCGTGGGGCATTCACCAGCACAAACCAGGCTTGATGGCCAGGCTTTGTCACCATAGTTTCATCATGTGGTGCACAGATGTAGATAGTGGGATCTTCTACAGGAACTTTCTTATTAAAGATTGACTCGAATTCATCATCGTAATTTTCCGGAAATAAGATGGTGTGGTGCTCGAGTGCTGGCTCATCCGATGGCTTTAGACCAAGCAAGAGCGAGAATCCTGCAAGAGATGGCTCCATCTTTTCGATTGCGCGCTCTGCCTTTTGGACAGATCGAGGAGGGTTTTTGATCAAGCGCGAATAGATTGTTCCTGCATCAGCGTTGGCAACTACGGTATGCGCTGCAATGTGGCGACCATCTGCGAGGACGATTCCGGTGACAACACCGTTGGCATGCGTGATCTCATCTACGTGTGCATTAAATTCAAAGATGACGCCACGATCAAGGCAGCGTTGGTAGAGAGCATCGCCTAGCTTTCCGATTCCACCTGTGATGTGCCAGGCACCAAAAGCTTCCTCGATAAAGGCGATGGAAGAAAGCACCGCGGGTGCCACGCGCGGATCTGAACCGCTATAGGTGGCATACCGATCGAGAATTTTGCGCAGGTGTGAACTCTTCATATGTAGTCCACGAATAGATTTCCATGGTGCAATCACCAAGATATCTCGTATCAATGAGCGGCGAGAGAGTAACGATGCTACAGATGTGAGTTCTGATTCAATAAAGGGTTCGCGCGATACATCCCACATCGCCTCAGCACGGCGCATGATCTGATCCCATTCTGATGCAGCGTCTTCGCCATAAGAAATTGTGATTGCCTCAAGTGTCTTCTTACGTGAAAGGTTGGCAAACTTCACCGAAGTTCCATCATGGAAGCGATAATCAAATGATGGATCAACTGGTGTCATTTCGACTACGCGTCCCAAAACTTCGCCCGTGCGTTGAAAGAGGTCGCGATAGACGGCAGGAAGTGTTAAGAGAGATGGTCCTGTATCAAAGGCATATCCGTTGATCCATTCTGTACGGCACTTTCCACCGTGGCGATCACTGGCTTCAAATACTCTTACGCGATAACCCTTTCTTGCTAGGCGTGCAGCTGTGGCCATTGCCCCCATTCCAGCTCCAATAATGACAACATCTTTATCGAAAGTTGTCATACCGGCCTGCCTTTCCAGGTGATTGCACCGCGTGAGAAATTTGAATACATCAGTAGATAAATGAAGACAATAGTTGATATGGGATGCAGAAGTGCATCAATCACCAAAGAACGTGATGAAAGTGCTGAAATCATTCGCGAGACCATTACCAACATCAGCGAGGCCGTTGCAATATTCGATCCCGCAATCGATCCAATCAAAGGTAAAAATCCTGAGATAAAGGTAACGATTGCAAGCAAAAGAGAACCTGCTAGACCACCAAATCCTTTTGCCAATGATTTGCCATAGCCGGCCCGAATTTCGCCAAAAGTGGAGTACATGCGCGTTGAGGCTATGGATGAGCCATCGCAGACGCCGCCATGAAATCCAGATGAAATCAAGGCTCGTGCGAGGTCGATGTCATCGAGAACGCTGGCACGAACCGACTCAAAGCCGCCAGATGCAAGTAGAGCGCTCTTTCTGATGAAGAAGAGTTGGCCATTTGCCACAGCCAAAGAGGGCTTAGAACTTCTCATCGCAAGGCGCAGCGGCACAGTTGTCATCCACGTCCACTGCAACAAAGGTTGAATCAATCGCTCGGAGAGGGTGATAGCAACTTGTGCTGGGTAGGGAGAGAGAAAATCAGATTTCGTACGAGTAAGAATTGCATCGATTGCAGCGAGGGCATCTGATCTCAGGCGTACATCAGCATCTACTGTCACGATAAATTGATAGCGAGCAGATGCAAGACCTTGCGATAGAGCCCAAGGTTTCCCCATCCATCCTTGCGGCAGAGGTTGAGCATTAATCAGCGACAT
>JBJTKU010000057.1:0-12333 GCA_046096605.1 Candidatus Planktophila sp.
GATTGATCCTACGGTTGAGCCAGTAGAAGCAATTGCTGAGTTGATCCCAACAATGGCGCCAGTTGAATCAACAAGGGGGCCACCAGAATTACCAGGATTAATTGCAGCATCTGTTTGAATAGCATTAATAAATGAGCTATCTCCTGCAGATTCTCCGGCAGTTACTGCACGATCTTTCGCGCTGACGATTCCTAGTGTAACCGTCCCACTTAATCCAAGTGGTGAACCGATGGCAATCACTGAATCACCAACTGCAACATCATCGCTATTGCCAAAGGTGAGAGCGGTGAGTCCAGTTTGATTAACCTTGAGCACTGCTAAATCGTATGAAGCATCACGCCCAATAATTGATGCTTTGAGAATAGTTCCATCATTGAGTTGGACTTCTATATCTCCATCATCTCCTGCCGCATCTGCAATAACATGGTTATTAGTTAGGATGTAACCGGTGCTATCGATCACAAAGCCGGTTCCGGTCCCAGCACTAGAAGAGCTCTCTGCTGAGATTGAGACTACTGATGGCAACACCCGTTGTGCGATATCGGCGACAGATCCTGGCGGTCTTTCGATCGAAGAGTTAACTGAAGTCAATTTGATTTCATGGCCAAAGAGAGAGCCAGATGAACTTGCTCCAAAGATTGCGCCAACCAAACCGGCGATACCTGCCATCAACAACGCATTTGGGCGAGTAACAAATTTCGCCTTACCGTGAGAAGAAGATGGCACCCACCAAGGTCCTGTACCCATAGGCTGATGAGAAGTTGGTTCTGTCATGGACGGTATCTTTCTACAACTTGGTGGCCAGTAACAAACCGTCTCCGACGGGAATCAGCGAAGTCACCCACTTTTCAGTCTCACCTTTAAGCAACTTCCCAGCATCGCGCAAGGCGATCGTCTTGGGATCGCGTTGCGAAGGGTCATTGACCTTAGCGCCGCCAAAGAAATTATCGATGACAAAGACTCCACCGCTACGCAGAATACGATGGGCCTCAATGATTGCATCATGAAGATCTTCGGCATTATCTCTAAAGATGACCAAGTCGTATGCGCGATCTGCAAGCTTTGTCATAACTTCAATTGCAGGATTTGTGATTAATCGAAAGCGAGATTGTGCTATCTGTGCATCTTGTAACGCGATTTTGGCTATTGCAGAATGTTCTTGTTCGCCATCAATTGAAGTGAGAGTTCCGCTAGGAAGCATTCCTTCAAGAACCCAAAGTGCACCGACTCCGGATCCGGTTCCGATTTCTACTACAGATTGTGCGTCGAGTATGTGTGCAAGATGTCGCAGGTATGAACCAACACCTGGTGTGCAATCAATTGCACCTACTTCACTTCCACGCGCTCTCGCCTGTGTCTTATCGACGCTCTCACCGACAAAGCTCTCCGCATAATCATGCGGGTCAATCTGAGTGATCATGAGAGGGATGTTAGCCACTCCACGAGCAAACGCACGCCGAATCCAGTGCCGCCTTTAGGGTTTTCTCCAGAATCGCTCTCGCTGCGGGCAGTTCCTGCGATATCAAGATGGACCCACTGGCGTTCTCCGACAAATTGTTCAAGGAAAAGGGCTGCAGTAACAGAGCCTGCGCTGTAGTGACCTTTATCAGCAGTGTGATTAAGGTCTGCAATATCGCTCTCCAAACCATCGATGTAATCATCGATCAGTGGCATATGCCATAAACGATCTCCTGTGCGCTCGCCGATCTCTGAAAGGGTACGAGCTAGGTGAGTATTGCGGGTATACATCGCTGCGTATTGACGTCCAAGACCCAGAGTGGCAGCACCAGTAAGAGTTGCAATATCGACCACGTAATCCGGATCCAAATTTATATCTGCAAAAGCTAATCCATCTGCAAGAACAAGGCGACCTTCGGCATCGGTGTTTATAACTTCAACTGTCTTTCCGCCATAATGCTTAATCACGTCACTTGGCCGCTGGGATGTACCGGAGAGTGCATTTTCCGCGCACATCATCAGAACGCTTACCTTCACCTGAGCTTCAAGTTGAGGAAGAGCACTGATTGTTGCAAGGGCAGCAGCCGCTCCAGCCATATCGCTCTTCATAGCCATCATGGTGTCGTATGGACGCTTCAGTGAAATTCCTCCGGTATCGAAGGTGATTCCTTTTCCAACAATTACAACGTGAGGAATGTCGGAATTGTTCTTTGCGCTCTTGGGTGTGTATGTCACATGTATAAATCGCGGTCCAGGTTGTGGTGAGGAATTTCCGACAGCGCGAAGTCCACCAAAATCCTTTAAAGCTGAACCAGAGATTACCTCGACCTCTAGCCCACATTCTGCAGCGATCGCCCGCGCTTGAGTTGCCATCCATAACGGAGTCTTGATATTCGAGGGAGTGTGAATCAGATCGCGAGCGCGATTGACAGAATTTGCAATCACTCGCGCGCGATCAACAGGAGAAGCATCCTTAGTGACAATTTCAATTTCAGACTCGGCTGGCTGAGGTGAAGTTTTTAGATTCCACGTATAGGCACCAAGAATTGCTGAGGATGCAAATGCGATCACTTCATCACGTTTAGTAGGAGCTAGAGTTGCAAAATTCCTTCCAGCACCACGCGCTTTACGACCAAGGGCGGCACCGGCTGATCTAAATGAGGAGAGTGATTGATCTCCAAGCCCCAAGAGAATGATTTTTTCTACCGGACTATCTTCTGCGCTGACAGGAATTTCGTTGAGCTCACCAGCTTTTCCATTTGGCGAGAAGAAAGAGATCTCATCACGTAACTCAATCGCAAAAAGCTTTTCAATCTGCTTTACAAGAGCAGGGTGAGCGTTGAAAATAACTTCAGATTCAGTTGAATCTTCCTGGGGAAGAATGATGTAACTAATGACTATGACATCAGCTGTTACGACTGAGTCTAAATCCGGATTAAGTGCGCAAATCTTCATGGGAATTTGTATGGCTTTGCCAGAAGAATTTACTTCTTGATAAGCGCGACGGCAGCTTCGAGAGCTGCACTGAGATTGTTAGCCTCAGTTGGGTTGAGCTCGACAACAAGTCGTCCTCCGCCTTCAAGAGGAATACGCATCACAAGCGAGCGCGCTTCCTTCGTGACTTCCATTGGTCCATCACCAGTGCGAGGTTTCATTGCTGCCATGATGAGACTCCTTTAGAGCGTGGACTTTCAGCTAGGATGCTGGAAGTTTCCGGGCGTTGGTAAGGGTGTGCAAGGGCGTAAGTATCTCGCATTCTGGGCCTATACATGAAATCGAAGTCGGGCTAAAGCCCTAATTGCGCGGTAAGTCGCGCCTTTCCTGACGCGATCACACCTGCAACAGACTTTTCAGGCACATGTAGCAGGGCTGCTATCTCACTTGAGCTCATCCCGCGCAGGTAGGACAGGGTCAAGATGATGCGCTCTTCCTCCGGAAGTGCTGCAAGCACTTCGGCCAGAGTTTTCGGCGCAGCCATAGGACGAGGTTACCCGTTCCTTAATACCCCTGGTTGGCTATCCGAGCTTGGCTGCAGGATTAATTTCGAAAGAGGCGACGAAAGCGCCCAAGTGAAACACGTACTCCCACCCAGATAAATGGTGCGCTCACGAGAAAGAGTGCGCGATTTATCTGGATAGTCTCACTCCAGAAGAATGTGCAGGAATCAGGGCCAGTTGCCTCCAACTGAAAAGTTCCGGTGCCTTTGAGAATTTTCCCAGTGTGTATGACATCGCATCGATACGGTGGCTGCCATAAAGTCACTGTCATCGTGTCCAGTAAACCTAAGAATGCAAATGACGGATAGATTCGATGGGTGGGACCTGTGAAGGCAGCTATTGATGTACCAACGCCTTCGCTGATTTCAGATGTCACCCACACTCGAGTTGCGAGCATCCATTTACCCTGAGCGCTCCAATCTGCAATCTCTGCCCATACCTTTTCTACAGAGGCATCGCACTTAATGCTGATTGCAAGTGTGTTATTTGAATGGCTCACCATGAAATTAAGGATAAGCGATATTGTGAGCACATGTCGTCTCAAAATAATCTTGCTCATGGCCATGGAATTGCCACATTCGCAGGCTCGACTGTTCTCGATGTCTGGTTTCCATCTCCATTACTAGGTGCACTTCAAGGTTCACCCTCTCAGGCGCTACTCGATAGCGCAGGACGAGATGATGTAAGAAAGGTGACACGCAGCGTTGTCTCGTGCGAAATTGACATCTCGGTTGCACCAGTCGATGCTGTCGATGCTTATCTTCGGCTTCATCTTCTTTCACATCGCTTAGTTAAGCCACATGGACTCTCACTGGATGGAATCTTCGGATTATTGACAAATGTTGTCTGGACTTCTGCCGGCCCATGCGCTGTAGAAGGTTTTGAGGATGTGCGGGCAGCGCTAAAGAATCGCGATGGTCACGTCACTGTTCTAAGTGTCGATAAATTCCCACGCATGGTTGATTATGTAATTCCATCGGGGGTTCGCATTGCAGATGCCGATCGCGTGCGACTTGGCGCTCATCTGGCTCCTGGAACTACGGTGATGCATGAAGGTTTTGTTAACTTCAATGCAGGCACATTGGGAACATCAATGGTTGAAGGTCGTATTTCAGCAGGTGTTGTCGTCGACGATGGCAGCGATATTGGTGGTGGCGCATCAATCATGGGAACTCTCAGCGGTGGCGGAAAGCAAGTGATTTCTATCGGTAAGAAATGTCTCCTCGGTGCAAATTCTGGCTTAGGAATCTCACTTGGCGATAATTGTGTGATCGAAGCCGGAACCTACGTCACTGCAGCGGCGAAAGTTCGCTTACCTGATGGGGAGATCGTCAAAGCTGGAACGCTCAATGGTGCAAGCAACTTACTTTTTAGACGTAACTCTCTTGATGGTTCACTCGAGGTTGTAATGCGCGAAGGTTCGTGGGGCGGTCTTAATTCGGTTCTACACTCCAACTAACCAGAACCACGGTGAGAAGAGCTTAACCCGACTTCTAAAGGTATCTCCGCGAATTTTCTTGGAGATCCCTGTCGATGAAGTTGCAGAAATGAAAGTTACTGCACCTGCTTCGTTGCGACTGACAATCTCGAGAGATGCAACATTAGGCAAGAGAAATGCCTTTGCAATCACATCTTGGGATATTGATGCCTTCCACGTTGCAAAGCGCGGATTAAGCGTTACATCCACACTTGCCGTATCTGGAACTGATTGTGTGTATGCGGTAGCAGTGCCCCAAGCATCAAGAGTAGATTGCGTGGCACCACCGGATGACGAGAAGAAGTAAGTCTGCGCGGGTTTTCCATCACTGAGGACAACAAGACTGGTCGTGGTATCAATAATCGTTCGTGAGACTGCTTCTTTCCATAGCCGACCAAAACGTGGCTCGCTCTCTTTTAAATAACCCACGAAGTTCTGATCCGAAATATGTGAATATACCTGGCAGTCACAGGCAGATCGGATGACACTCAACTTTGAGAGTGCATAGCTTCGAGACGCTATGGCTTGCGCTTCCAACATTGCACTCGGCCAACTTGACGAAACTTCGCTAATCCCCCAGAGATATTCATCTCGAAGAGCAAGAGTATTTGTTACTTCTAGCGCACCCTTAACCACTTTGATAGTGATAAAACCATATTTATATTTGGTTGCAGTGGTTCCGTGATTCATCGTCACGACGGCATTTTCACCAGCCCAACGTAAGGTCAGGACTTTTCCACGTGTAATTCCAGAGAGCAGGATTGACTGGCCAGAGAGGGTAAATGGAGCACGCTTCTTACTTGCAAAAGTTTGAATTGGTGCAACTTGATCGAAGCGTGCAAGATCGCCTTCGTAGATTTCAAGAGTGGCACCCGGAGAATGTGTTGTAAAAGAAACTGACTTCACAAGATGGGCTATGTTTACTCTAATCGTGTGGGTATCCACAAAAGGTGCAACGATTACATCTCTGAAATAGTAATTAAGAATCGCGCTTGCGCTCTCACCTGCTAATGCACGTGATCGTGCACCAATCTGGCTCATGCCAACACCGTGCCCATATCCGCTGCCAGTAAATGAAAATGATGCTGGAACTTCAACTGCCTGAGCAGGAACTGCGCTGATAACCAAAGATGTGATTAGTGCTACAATAAAATTATTAGACATCCTCATCAGAAGATGCGCTCTTTCGTACCTGCATAAACTCACGGTAAGCGGCAATTACCTCACTCGGCTTTCCGCGAGACATGATCTTTCCCTTATCTAGCCAGATGACTTCGTTACAAATATCCTCGATAGTGGCTAACGCGTGGCTTACTAGGATTAATGCACGATCCTCGGTACGCAGCTCTTTGATGCGATTGAGGCTCTTCTCCTTAAAACGGGCATCACCCGTGCTTAGCGCCTCATCAATAATGAGGATATCTGGTTTAACTGTGGCGGCGACCGAAAAAGCTAAGCGGGCATACATACCTGATGAATATGTACGCATAGGTGAATCAATCGCATCTCCTAGTTCAGAAAAATCTGCAATCTCATCAAATTGGCTATCAATTTCATCGCGAGTCATTCCGGCGGCCAAACCACCGAGGTAGACGTTCTCACGACCTGTAAGGGAGGCATTAAAGCCGACACCAAGTGCCAGAAGTGTGCTGACAGAGCCATGTACCTCGATACGTCCACGTGAAGGAGGAATAATCCCGGAAATTACGCGCATCAGTGATGATTTACCAGCACCATTTGATCCAATAATTCCCAGAACGGTTCCGTAGTGAACATCGATACTTACATCATTGAGCGCATTAACTGTGCGTAAGAATTTTCTGCTACGACCTAGGCGTTTGATACGAGCTTTTAGCGTTGGTTTTTTATCGACAGAAGTGGTGTAAGTCAGTCCGACTGATTGAACTGAGACGGCAATGCTGTGAAGTGGATGCGTGCTAGAGACGGACAGCGAAATCACGCTCCCTAGATAAGAAGAAATATGTGCCAACAAAAAATATTAGAATTGCCCATGCCAAACTAATTAATAGTGAAAATGTTGTTGGTGCTTCTGCATAAACCATGACCTCAGACCAGGCATCCAAAAGATAGAAAATAGGATTGGCAATCTCTAGGGCGCGCATTTGTTCTGAAAGTGAAGAAGCTTCATAAAGAATGGGAGAGAGATAGATAAGACTTCGCGTGATATATGGAAGAAGGCTGGCAATATCTCTGAAATAGACGTTGGTGCACGAGATCGAAATTGCCATTCCTAGACCCATAAAGACTGCAAGTAAGAAGATAGGAAGAGCCCAGAGCATCTGCCAAGAAAATGGTGCTCCGACAATGGTGCGAATCGCAAAAAATACAATCAAGGTCGGGATAAATTTAAAAATTGCAATGACGGAAGCAGAGATTGGCAGCATGATGCGAGGAAAGGCAGTGTTCATGATCAATCGCTGCCCTGAAGTAATTGATTTGACTCCCCCGGTCAAACTATTTGCGATGAGATAGAAAAAGAAGAGGCTTGAAGTAAGGTGAACATATCTATTGGCATCTCCCTTGCCTCCGATTATGTAGATCAAGAGGAAGTAGACGCCAGAAAGTAGAAGCGGATTTAGAACCAACCAGATCTGGCCAAAGATTGTTCCGTAGTTCTGTTCGCGCAACTCAGAGCGAGAGAACTCTGCGATAAAGTGGCGACGAGACCAAAGCGAGCGCAAGTATTGACCCAAAGGGGGCAATCCAGCCCGAAATGGCTCATAAACAGTGACAGGCGTACTCATATAAGTGAAGGTTACCGCAGAGACTCTGGAACTAGCTTTCGTGGCGAGGTAAGAAAGCCAAATCCCCAGGAAAAGTGCATTGTTGGCAGGATAAAAAGTAGAAGTGGATAGTGATTGAGGTCCTTTGAGATGAAGAGAGGAGTGATTGCGATAAATGTGATGTAGGTAGCCGCGGGAAGATAGAGAGATGAATCAATCACTGTTCCTGCAATGAGAGAGATGGCGGTTCCAATTAATGCCAATGGTGGGGCTAAGTATCTGTAATTAATTGTCTCTGGGTATTTACGAGCAATAACTCGACGCCATCTTCCGTATTCAAAGTACTGCCTTGCAAGCCTACGGAGATTTGGACGGGGGCGATAGGTGACATGTAATCGTGGATCAAAGTAAATCTTTCCGCCATTTTGGCGAAGTCGATAATTGAGTTCCCAATCCTGGGCGCGAATAAAACGTTCATCAAAGCCGCCGGCTTCAACCACTGCTTGTCGAATGAAGGCTCCCAAATACACTGTATCGACAAATCCAGGCTTGCCGCCGATATGAAATTTGGAGCCACCGACGCCAAGTGGGCTGCGCATCGCTGCTGCAACTGCTTTCTCAAATGAAGTGATGCCTTCTGCGCCCATGACGCCACCGACATTTACCGCACCCGAATCACGCAGACTGTCAACAACAATTTCCAAGTAATCATTTGGAATCTCTGCATGTGCATCAACACGAACAACAATTTCCTGAGTTGATGCATTGAGGGCAAGATTTAATCCAGCCGCCGTTCTACCAGATGGATTATTGATAAGAATAATGCGAGAATCTTCAGCGGCAAGTTGCTCAGCAATCTGGTTGGTCAAATCTCGTGAGGGTCCAAGGGCGAGAATGACTTCGATCTTTCCGAGATATTTCTGAGAGAGAATCGCACGAACTGAATCTTCCAGATGTGCCTGCTCGTTCAGGACAGGCAGAATTACACTGATGCCAGGTGAGGCAGATAACGGGGCGCTCGGCGATGTCATAACGCCTCTACGCTATCGCCCAAGTAGTCTTACGCAGTGAAATCAACACGAGCTATACGGATAATTACCTCGCTATCTGTTGCCATCGTGCTCGTTTCGTCTATCTCAGCTTTCGGCTTGGGGAGAGTAAGTAGCTCGATTGCCCGAATAGATGTCTTCAATAATCTCGATGATCGGCCTGAGAAGACTTCAAAGGCAGAGAATTATCTTCTTGTTGGCTCAGATACTCGTGAGGGCCTTACTAAAGAACAGATGCGCAAGCTCCGCGTGGGTTCAACTGCTACTGCAGCAGGTGGTCGCTCAGACACCATGCTTCTGATCCACTTAAGTAAAAAACGAGATCGCGCCTACATCATCTCCCTGCCACGGGATAGTTTAGTAACAATTCCAGAGCATGTAAGTAGTAGTGATAAAAAGACCATTGTCTCAGCGCGACCTGGAAAACTTAACTCAGCGTTTTCCTATGGTGGCGCTCCACTTCTGATCGAAACAATCGAGTTAGCAACATCCATCAAGATTGATCATTACGTGGAAGTGAGTTTTGCCGGATTTGCGGGAATCGTAGATGCACTCGGTGGCATTGAAGTCTGTACTAAAGTTGATATTGATGATCCGAAGAGCCACTTAGTTCTCAGCGCAGGTGTCCATACTCTCGATGGTATTGAAGCTCTGAAATATGTTCGTACTCGTGACTTTGACGGTCGTGGAGACATTGGACGCATGCAACGTCAACAACAATTTATGAGTGCGGTAATGCGAAAGGCGACAAGCAGCGGAACTTTGCTTAATCCATTTAAATTAAAGAATTTCATTAACGCCTCTCTTGCAAGCGTTCGCCTTGATGCAGGTCTAGAACCTGATGACCTGTTAACACTTGCTAAGCAACTGAAGAATCTGACTTCTGGCAATGTGCGCACGTTGACGGTTCCACTCTCGAACGCCAATGGTCGATATGACGGACTTTCTGTTGTGATCTGGGATGAAGTGTTAAGTGCTGATCTCTGGGCTCGCGTCCGCGATGACCTTCCACTTGTTGATGAAGTCACCCCAACACCGTCGGCATCAGCTAGCACGACGGCAACACCAGCCCCCGTAATCATCGATAAATTTAAGACTCGCACCGCCGCAGAAAATCCATGCGGAGAGATTAAATAGTTCGTGCCTTAGACTCGCACCCATGACTTTAAAGCTCTCCGTTATTGGTTGTGGCTATCTCGGTGCCACCCATGCAGCATGCATGTCCTCACTTGGATTTGATGTCGTTGGAATTGATACCGATCAATCCAAAGTAGATATGTTGCACAACGGCCAACTCCCCTTTTACGAACCAGGTCTTGATACCTTGCTCGCAGCGCAGATGAAAACTGGTCGCCTCTCCTTTACGACAAACTTCTCTGCTGTGGCAGATGCAGATGTCCACTTCATCTGTGTTGGAACTCCACAAAGTAAAGATGGCCTTGCAGCAGATCTCTCATACGTGAAGTCATCAGTAGCTGCAATCGCGCCATTTCTCAAGGATGGTTCTCTTGTTGTTGGAAAATCAACCGTTCCAGTAGGTACAGCGCAGATGTTGCGCGATCAGTTAGCCAAAGATGCACCTCAGGCCGATCTTGCCTGGAACCCTGAATTTTTACGTGAAGGTTTTGCAGTTGAAGATACTTTGACTCCAAATCGCTTAGTTGTCGGTGTTGCCAATGATCGCGCTGAAGATATTCTCAAGGAAGTCTACGAACCAGTAATCGCACTTGGTACGCCGTGGATACGCGCCGATCTTCCAACTGCTGAACTTGTAAAGGTTGCAGCTAACTCATTTCTTGCAACAAAGATTTCGTTCATCAATGCCATGGCTGAGGTCTGCGAAGCAGCCGGTGGAGATGTCACAGTGTTGGCCAAAGCCATAGGCTACGACCCACGAATTGGTAATCGCTTTCTTCAAGCAGGTATCGGCTTTGGTGGCGGGTGTCTTCCCAAGGATATTCGTGCATTTATGGCTCGCGCACACGAACTTGGTGCAGATCAAGCACTTGAGTTCTTACGTGAAATTGATGCCATAAACCTTCGTGCGCGCCAGCGCGTCATCGATGTTGTTCGCGCCGATCTCTCTGATGACCTTACTCAATATAAAATCGCAGTATTAGGTGCAACATTTAAACCCGATAGCGATGACGTTCGTGACTCCCCAGCCCTCGATATAGCAGCACAACTCCAAGCAGCAGGAGCTGCAGTAGTTGTTCATGATCCAAAGGGAATTGAACCTGCACGAAAGAGATTTCCTAACCTGGATTATGCAGAGCGCGTGGTCGATGCAGTTAAAGATGCAGATGCCATCTTGCACTTGACTGAATGGAAGGAATACCGCGAACTAGATCCTTCGGTTATTGGACAGGTTGTGAAATCTAAGTTCCTGATCGATGGACGCAATGCCCTCGATCGCGACAAGTGGCGCAGAGCCGGCTGGCGCGTACACGCACTCGGCCGCTCGGATTAAAAAGCTTAGAAACCTGTCTTCTTCTTTGTAGTCAGGTTGGCGCCCTTTGCCTTGGCATCGATATTGAGAGCCTTTAGACCTTGATCAACTTTTGCCGCGATAGCGCTATCTGCAACACCTAAAATTCTGGCCGCAAGAAGAGCTGCGTTCTTAGCATTTCCAATTCCCACTGTTGCAACTGGAATACCTGCAGGCATCTGCACAATTGAGAGCAGTGAATCCATACCATCGAGATTCTTTAAAGGAACAGGGACTCCAATCACCGGAAGCGTTGTCAGAGATGCCACCATCCCAGGAAGGTGTGCTGCCCCTCCTGCCCCAGCGATAATTACCTTGAATCCAGCAGCAACAGCACCTTGGGCAAATGCCACCATTTCGGTCGGCATGCGGTGTGCGCTGATCACATCTGCTGTATATGTGATCCCGAGTGAATCAAGAATTGTTGCCGCCTCACTCATGATTGGCCAATCTGAATCTGATCCCATGATGATTGCTACATCACTCATCGATCTCTCCGCTCATGTAGTCACGTGCATGCTCAACTAACTCGACCAAGTGTAGAAGATCTTCACCGACTGCGTTGACGTGGCCAATCTTGCGACCTGGGCGCACATCTTTCATATATTGATGGACCTTAAGCTCAGGATTACGTGCCATCAGGTGGAGATATGGGCGATACATGTCGCGCTTGGCTCCCCCCAAAATATTTCCCATCACAGCATAAGAGGCAGTCATCGCAGGATCCCCAAGAGGCAGATCTAGGATCGCACGAAGATGTTGTTCAAATTGACTGGTTACTGAACCTTCAATCGTCCAATGGCCTGAATTATGCGGACGCATTGCTAACTCGTTGATAAACAACTCGTCGCCTTTAACAAATAGCTCAACGGCCATCACACCAACAAGGCCAACTCGTTCGGCGATAGTCAGTGCTAATGCAGTAGCTTTCTGGGATAACTCTGGGGAGAGAGTTGGCGCCGGCGCAACTGTTCGCGTGCATATTCCATCGACTTGAATAGTTTGAGTAGGTGCCCATGTACTGGCCTGACCGTGCGGAGAGCGAGCAACCATGACGGCAATTTCGAAATCGAACTCGATGAGTTCTTCAATGAGAAGTTTAGGATTGGTTGAAATAACC
>JBJTKU010000058.1:0-10668 GCA_046096605.1 Candidatus Planktophila sp.
ACTTCAAAGCTGAGATCTTCGAGCTCCCATTTGAGCGCGTTCATTCCTAGTCGGTGAGCAAGCGGGGCATAGATGTCGAGAGTTTCGCGAGCCTTACGAAGTGCACTCTCCCCCGATACAAATTTCCAAGTACGCGCATTATGGAGACGGTCGGCCAATTTGATAACAAGTACACGTATATCTCGCGACATAGCGATAACCATCTTACGAACGGTTTCGGCCTCAGCTGTTGGCCCATACGTCAATTTATCGAGCTTTGTTACCCCATCCACTAGGGCAGCAATCTGATCTCCGAAATCACTACGTAACTGCTCGAGGGAGTACGGGGTATCTTCTACTGTGTCATGAAGTAAGGATGCAATGATCGTCTCTTGATCAAGGCCCAACTCAACGAGAATTTGTGTCACCGCAACTGGATGAGTGATGTAATCCTCGCCTGATTTACGGAGCTGACCTGTGTGCGCCTGACGCGCTACAAGGTAGGCCCGTTCAACCTCAGCAATGTTTGCTTGCGGATGGTGTTCTTGCAGCCCACGAATAATGGGCTTCAGAAGTTCATCCATAAGAAAATTTCTACTTGCGGCCTTTACGCTTTGGTTGATTGCGTGGACCTCTGCGATCGGCTATTACTGCAGTTGTTGGTGCTGCTGAAACTGAGGCTGCGCTTCCAGCAGTTGTTGCTCCTCCGCGAGCTTGAACACGCTTTGCCAGAGCGATCATCGCTGGCTCTTTCTCGCGCAACTGTGCAAGCACAGGTGGTGCGATAAAGATAGAAGAGTATGCACCTACGAGCATGCCGATGAAAAGTGCAAGCGAGAGATCTTTGAGCGTTCCCGCACCGAGAAGGCCAGCGCCAACAAAGAGGATCGATCCAACAGGGATAAGGGCGATGACCGAGGTGTTGATTGAACGAACAAGAGTCTGATTGACCGCTAAGTTTGTCGCTTGTGAGTAGGTTGACTTGTTGCCCGAAGTGATTGCTCGAGTATTTTCGCGAACTTTGTCGAAGACAACGACTGTGTCATAGAGCGAATATCCGAGGATAGTCAGGAAGCCAATAACAGTCGCGGGTGTGACATCAAAACCAACCAAGGCATAGATTCCTACGGTAATAAAGACGTCATGGACCACGGCGATGATTGCAGCGATAGCCATCTTGGGCTCAAAAGCCATCGCCAAGAAGAGCATGATCACTAAGAGAAACGCGATCAGACCATAAAGCGCTTTCTTGGTAATTTCCTTGCCCCACGAAGGACCAATGATCTGAGTATCGATCGATTCGGCGCTCACTCCAAATGCAGTAACCAGAGCTGCTTCCACGGCATCTGATTGGGTGTTTGTTAAAGATCCGGTTTGCACTCGAATCTTGTCATCTCCAACTTTTTGAATGATGAGCTCGCCGGAAATCCCAGCACCTTCCACAGCCGTACGAGCTTGTTCGACTGTGCCAGTCGTTGTTGTCACGCTATAAGCCGAACCACCTTTGAATTCAATACCTAAATGAAGACCCTGAACTACGAGTGCTCCAATAGAGATCAAAGTAAAGATCGCTGATAGGACATACCAACGTTTAGCATTTCCGATGATGTTAAATGACTTCTCGCCTGAATAAAGACGACCGCCAAATCCTCTGATTGCTGACATGTTATGCCTCCACACTTGACGTTGAGCGAGTAACACCAGAACTCTTATCGGAGACTCCCGAGAAGCGATGGCCTGAATTGAAGAACTTCAACCTAGCCATGATTGTCATCAATGGCTTGGTGAAAGCGAACACGACAAACAAGTCCACAAGTGTTGTGAGACCGAGCGTGAAAGCAAAACCACGAACGCCACCAACAGCGAAGAAGTAGAGAAGCACCGCTGCAATAATCGAAACCGCATCGGCGACCAAAATCGTGTGCCGAGCTTTGCTCCATCCGCTCTCCACCGCTGAACGAAGTGAGCGACCTTCGCGAATCTCGTCACGAATACGTTCAAAATAGACAACGAACGAGTCGGCAGTAATACCTACCGCCACGATAATTCCCGCAATACCTGCCAGTGTCAGGGTAAATCCGATCGTCTCGCCGAGTACAAGAACTAAAAGATAGATCAATAGCGCAGCAGCCGTTAATGAACCTGTCACCACAATTCCGAGACCGCGGTAGTAGAAGAATGAGTAAATGGTTACAAGTGTCAGACCTAAAGCACCGGCTAGTAGACCCGCATCCAACTGTTCAGAACCGAGCGTTGGAGAGACTTGTTGTACTTCGCCGCGATCGAAGGCCAGTGGGAGCGCTCCGTACTTGAGTACATTTGCCAGATCTTGAGCTTCGACTTGAGTAAATGATCCTGTTATTTGCGCAGTTCCAGAAGGAATCGCTTCGTTGATTCGAGGTGAAGATTGAACAATTCCATCAAGAACAATCGCCACTTGATTTGTTGGTTCTGGAAGAGTTGTCACGCGCGCAGTGAGAGCACCGAATGCTTTTGTGCCGTCTCCATCGAAGGTAAGTGAGACAGACCAAGCGCTACCCGCCTGTGTATCTAGACCAGCAGATGCCTCGGAAATTTGACGACCGAGAACTTCTGCAGGTGCCAAAATGTACTTAGTTCCGCCATCCTTGGAACATGCCGTGATTGCAGATGCAGGATCATCGGTACCTGTTCCCTGCAAGCTTGCCGAACTCGTGCAATCAAGATTTGCAAATGCCTGGTTTATTTCAGCTGAAACTCCAGCGACAGGCGTTGCTGCAGTTGACGAATCGACAGATGCAGGAACTCCTAGACCTGAGGCCAGCACTTGACGGAAACGTAACTCAGCGGTCTGGCCGACCAGATCAACCACACGTCGACCATTTTCGCCAGGAACTGAAATAACAATTTGACGATTTGCGCCACTGCCTTGAGCTGTCACTTCACTTTCAGCAACTCCGAGCGAGTTAACGCGCTGGCGAATAATTTCTACCGCCTGATCGATCGCCTCAGAGGTGACCTCACTGCCCGCGGAGGCACGTGGCTGCAAAGTCACGCTTGTACCGCCGCGAAGGTCTAAGCCGAGGCGAACGGATGTCGCATCGGTGACAAGTGAGGTAGCACCAAGGGCTACAAAGATCAGCGCAAGGATTGCCAAAGCACGCCCTGGGCGAGTTGAGCTCTTAACTGTTTTTTGAGGTGTGGACATAAGAGCAGAGTCTAGGCCACTTTCAGGCGTGAATTACTCCGAGGTCGGGTCAAAGAGCGTGGCTAGGCCCGGTGGAGCTATTCTTCCAAGATGGGTATAGCCAAGGGCGGTGGCTATACGTCCGCGAGGTGTTCGTGCCATAAACCCATTGCGGACCAAAAATGGCTCTGCGACGGCTTCGACGGTTTCTGTCTCTTCGCCCACAGCAATCGCCAACGTTGAAAGTCCCACTGGTCCCCCGTTAAATCGATCAATGAGCGCAGTCAAAACCGCGCGATCGAGGCGATCAAGACCTTGTGAATCAACCTCGTACATATCCAAACCATCGCGAGCATGTATCTGAGTCAGAATCTGTGATCCCTGCACTTGGGCAAAGTCGCGAACACGTCGTAAGAGACGATTGGCAATGCGTGGTGTACCCCGCGACCTTCCTGCAATTTCGGCAACAGCACTGGCATCGATATCCACATTAAGTAATTGAGCACTGCGAGAGACCACAAGTTCGATCTCGGATGGATCATAGAAATCCAAATGCGCTGTAAATCCAAATCGATCCCTCAGAGGACTTGGAAGTAAACCCGCACGAGTAGTTGCACCGACAAGGGTGAAATGCGGTAGTTGTAATGGAATTGCGGTTGCACCTGGTCCCTTACCGACGATCACATCTACGCGAAAATCCTCCATCGCCAGGTAGAGCAACTCTTCAGCCGGACGAGGCAGACGGTGAATTTCATCGAGGAAGAGAATCTCGCCCTCAACCAGCGAAGACAAGATCGCGGCAAGATCACCGGCATGAGTAATTGCCGGACCACTAGTGATACGGATAGGCGTTTTCATCTCTGAGGCCAAAATCATGGCCAAGGTTGTCTTTCCAAGACCGGGTGGACCCGAAAGAAGAATGTGATCTGCTGCTGCACCGCGATTACGTGCCGCAGTGAGTAGAACATCAATCTGTGCTCGCACTCGATCTTGACCGATAAAGTCGTGTAACGATTTTGGACGAAGCGCATTCTCTGAAAGCGACTCTTCTTCAATTGCACTTGGATTGACTAAACGTTCTTGCGACTGACTCATCATTGACCACCAGCTAGCGCTGCTTTGAGAAGCTCTGAAAGTTGCGCCTTGGCCGGATCAAGTCCGCGATTTGCATAATCAATGGCAACAATCGAAAGCTTTGCATCTGCCTCACGTGCAGAATACCCAAGCGAGACCAGTGCACTTGTGAGTTGCCCTCTCCATTGCGCTGGTAACCCTTGCGGGGCTGATTCTGAAAGATTTGATTGCGACAACTTACCTTTGAGTTCAAGCAGTATTCGTTGAGCACTTTTCTTACCAATACCCGGGACTGATGAGAGCGTATCGATAGATTCAATGTCGATTGCATGCGCCAACTGTTCTGGGCCTAAATGAGCAAGGATCGAGAGAGCAACCCGTGGTCCGATCCCACTGACCGTTTGAACAACTTCAAAGGTATCCCTCGACTGAGCATCAGCAAATCCGTAGAGGGTGAGGGAATCTTCCCGTACAACCATTGAGGTATGAATCGTCACTGAACTGGCCACTACTAGATTGGCACTCATTATCGGAGTGATGTAAATCAGATAGCCAACTCCGGAAACATCCAAAACAATGCGGTCGGAGGCAATGGAACGAAGTGTTCCGGTGAGTTGAGCGATCATCGCTTGACCAACTTTGCAATTCTGGATTTCTCGCGTGCCAGGGCTTCCTCGATTTTATTAGTTGAAGAACCGCGCCAAATATTACAGATTGCAAGTGCTAGCGCATCAGTGCTATCAACTGGTTTAGGTGCTTCTGTAAGGGAAAGAATGCGTACCACCATATCTGCGACCTGAGATTTGTTTGCACGTCCATTGCCAGTTACAGCAGCTTTTACTTCACTTGGAGTGTGCATCACAACCGGTATCTCTCGTTTTGCCGCCAAGACAAGTGCGATTCCCGCTGCTTGCCCTGTTCCCATCACAGTGCGTACGTTATGTTGAGAAAAAACACGTTCAACGGCAATTACATCCGGCCTATGGGTATCAAACCAGGTGATCAAATGTGATTCGAGCTCTAACAATCTCTGCTCAAGAGGCATCGAAGAAGAAGTTTGTATCACACCAACATCAATAAGTGTCAGTCGAGCTCCAGGGCTGCCATGTACAACGCCGATTCCACATCGAGTCAGTCCTGGGTCAACCCCAAGAACAGTCAGGGCGGTACGCTCGGCGGAATGGCTCATAACTGGCAAGCCTAGAACCTACTGAAGGTCGGTTATGAAAGGCTCGCCATAACTTCATCGGATACATCAAAGTTGCTATACACGTTCTGCACGTCATCGAGCTCTTCGATCGCATCGATGAGTTCAAAGACTTTAGTTGCCCCTTCTGCGTCAAGAGGAATACTCATCGATGGGAGGAATGATGAATCTGCAGATTCGTAATCGATTCCGCTCTCTTGCAGAGCAGTACGTACAGTGACGAGATCGGAAGCCTCACAGACAATTTCAAAAGATTCTCCAAGATCGTTGACTTCTTCCGCACCAGCTTCGAGAACAGACTCCAGAATTCTCTCCTCAGTGACACCATCTTTCTTGGCAACAATAATCACGCCCTTACGGTTAAAGAGGTAGGAAACCGATCCCGGATCTGCCATGGATCCACCGTTTCGAGTTACAGCTACGCGAACTTCTGATGCTGCGCGATTGCGGTTATCTGATAGACATTCGATCATAATTGCAACACCGTGAGGGCCGTAACCTTCGTACATAATGGTTTGCCAATCTGCACCACCAGATTCAAGTCCTGCACCGCGCTTTACAGCGCGCTCGATGTTATCTGCCGGCATTGAATTCTTCTTCGCCTTGGCAATTGCATCAAATAGTGTTGGGTTGCCATCTACATCGGGACCGCCGTTGCGAGCGGCAACTTCGATTGCTTTAATGAGTTTTGCAAAATTCTTAGCTCGGCGTGAATCAATCACTGCCTTCTTATGCTTAGTCGTTGCCCATTTGGAATGGCCTGACATCGGAGGAACCCCTTTGAGATTGAATTACATTTGAAAATCAATAGACATACTTTATCGCTACTTGCAGACCTCATCAAAAAAGTAACGATGAACAGCTAAATCATGCGTGAGTTCTGGATGAAATGAGGTTGCCAGTAAGTGGTTTTGACGAATAGCTACTGGGTGGCTTTGGCCATCAGGAGTTTTCACCGTACTGATCACTTCTACAGCATCGCCGACCTGCTCGACCCAAGGAGCACGAATAAAAACCGCATGGAGTTGACATCCAGCAAACTCTAAATCAGCTTCAAAAGAATCGACCTGTCGTCCAAAAGCATTACGACGAACTGTGACATCCATTCCGCCGAATGTTAGTTGGCCCGCAACGCCATCAACGATTCGATCAGCCAGCAAGATCATTCCAGCGCACGATCCATATGCAGGCATTCCTGCTGCTATTCGTTTGCGGATCGGATCTATAAGTCCGTAATTTTTTGCCAGCAACGCAATCGCAGTTGATTCTCCCCCGGGAAGAATGAGTGCGTCACAACGGTCGAGCTCACTGATGCGACGCACCTCAAAGGGTGTATGACCACATTCAATGACCGAATTGAGATGCTCCCGAAAGTCACCTTGCAGCGCCAGCACACCAATATTCATCGAGATATTTGTAACAGTGAAGAAATTACCAGCCGCGCTCGGCTAAGCGATGTGGAACAGGAATATCTGCAACATTGATCCCGACCATGGCATCTCCAAGTCCACGTGAAACATCAGCCAAGACCTTTGCGTCTTGATAGAAAGTGGTTGCCTTGACGCATGCAGCGGCGCGATGAGCTGGATCTCCAGATTTAAAGATTCCTGAACCAATGAACACTCCATCAGCGCCCATCTGCATCATCAGGGCTGCATCAGCAGGTGTTGCAATTCCGCCTGCAGTAAATAGCACAACCGGAAGCTTGCCAGTTTCGGCTACCTCCTTAACGAGGGCATAAGGTGCCTGCATCTCTTTAGCTGCTACATAAAGTTCATCTTCGCGCATTGAGGTCAGACGGCGAATCTCTCCACCGATCTTGCGCATATGTGTCATCGCATTTGATACGTCACCGGTTCCAGCTTCGCCCTTTGAACGGATCATCGCAGCACCTTCGTTGATACGACGAAGAGCCTCACCGAGATTTGTCGCACCACAGACAAAAGGCACTTTGAATTTCCACTTATCGACATGGTTTTCATAATCGGCTGGTGTTAGTACCTCAGATTCGTCGATGTAATCAACTCCAAGGCTCTCTAAAATCTGGGCTTCAACAAAATGTCCAATGCGAACCTTGGCCATGACTGGGATGGAGACGGTTGCTTGAATTTTTTCAATCATGTCAGGATCAGACATTCGTGCGACGCCACCCTGTGCGCGAATATCTGCAGGAACTCGCTCTAGAGCCATCACTGCAACGGCACCGGCATCTTCTGCAATCTTGGCTTGCTCGGCGTTGACGACATCCATAATGACGCCACCTTTGAGCATCTCTGCCATTCCGCGCTTGACGCGCGCTGTGCCAGTCTCTTGCGACATTGTCTTGACTCCTTGGTCGTTACTTCTCTTCGGTGCGCAAGTCTAGCGCGAATTGCGGATCCTTCTCGGTGAGAGCAATCCATACCTGACCACGCGCAAAAGGGATTTGCGTCCCTGCTGAATCAGTCCATTTCGTTCCACTCATTTCATCAGGTCGGTTCCAGTTGGCCGAAAAATAACGTCCATCTCGCAGGATAAATCCCCTGCCAGATCCGACAGTCGCGGAATATGGCGTTACTCCCCCAAATTTATCGCCATATTCGGAAGGGCTGATTTCAACAATTTGAATGATGAATGTCGTGGGTCCGTGTTGAATACCTGATGAGGACATATTTGCAACACCATTATTGGAAACTAACCAGCGAGCCTGGCTGGGACTCCAATCAATATCATATGTCGCAGCAGGCCACGAGATTTTTGCACTAGTGATCGGTATCCCTCCGGATTTGATATCTCCGAAGTTCCATCCAACGAATTTTGATTGTGCAACTACCTTCAGATCTTTTTGAACTTTCTCCATAAGTAAATCTGCCCGCAGGACCATATTTGTGGGAGAGCTACGAGATTCATCACGTGTGTAGATTGTTGGCGATTGTCTCTGTGCTCCGTAATCATGAAGGTTAGCTGCAGCGATAACGGGAAGTAGTTTGGATTGTGCGCCGCTATATGCGAAAACAACTCTTCCATATTGCGCAAGAATATCGATATCAGAAATTCGAGCACTACGAATTGGTCCAATGAACTGCGGGATCTCCGAGGAGAAGATCGCAGCAAGGCGAGTCAAACCTCCCTCAACTTGTTCGATATAGACAACATCTGCACGGTCGATTCCGATCTGTGGCCTTGCCTGTACTGTGTCGTCAATTTTTACGGCAAGAATTGGTCCGTCTTGACCTTCACGGCCGGAGAGTGAGTTATAGGTTGGCTCGGTAAAAATATTAGTCATTGCACTCTTTGAACTGGCCGGAAGAAACGAGATCATAATGACTGCTATTGATCCTAAGGCAAGGACCGAGCGAAGAAAAATCTTCATTAGTCGTTCTCGCGGATAAGGAGCCAATCCCAAGCTCTGGATTCGGCGGTTACTTTCAAGGTTTCACCTGTTGCGAGTGCTTTCTCATAAATTTCATATATCTGATTTGCAACATGAGACCAATCAAATCTCTGCGCATAATCCCGACCAGCTTGTGCAAGAGCCCTCCGCTTCTGATCGTCTCGAAGTAGATCAATTACAACTTTGGCAAGTGATTGCGAATCTTCCGATGCAAAGAGCGCACCATATTCTCCAGCGCCTAGGAGATCTTGGAAAGCTTGAATATCACTTGCTACGACGGCTGCTCCCCCTGCCATCGCTTCGGCGATAATAATTCCAAAGGATTCTCCCCCGGTATTGGGTGCGATATATAGCGCAATTGATTTTAAAAAGTCAGCTTTCTCATTTTCGGATATTTTCCCTAGGAAGTGAAAACGACTCCTTAATTCAGAGTTGATGTCGTCAGAAATTTCAGACGGATCTCCTGGACCGGCGATAAGCACTCGTACATCCGGAATAAAACGAGAAATAATGGGAATGGCATCTATCAGCACTTCTAAACCTTTGCGTGGTTCTTCAAATCGGCCGATGAATCCCAGAGTCGGCCCAGTCCATTTTTCCTCGATCGAACCATTTCGATAGCGATCGGCGAATATTCCGTTAGGAATCACGTGCGCAGTGGTATCCATATGTTCAAGGAGAGTGTTGTATGCGGCCTGACTCACCGCAATTTTTTCCGTCAATCTTTCAATTGCCGGTTCCACAATGGATGCAATTACGCGAGTAGTTGTGCCTTTTTTGGCTTGTGCGTGAAAGGTTCCAACGATTGGACCTTCACTAGCCCATAAGGCTAAGAGAGAAATTGAAGGAATTGCTGGTTCATGGAGATGAAGGATGTCAAACTCGTTTTCTGCCAACCAATGTCTTACTCGAGCAAATGCTGCTGGATTAAATAGAACCCGAGCAACTGCTCCATTAAAAGGAATTCCGATGGGCTTGCCAGCATTGACCAGGTAATCAGGTAAATCGCTTTCGTCGACAACTGGTGCAAGCACCGATACAAAATGTCCTTCAGAGATAAAGAACTCGGCCAGGTCTCGAACATGATTCTGAACTCCACCGGGAACATCCCAACCGTATGGGCATACTAGACCAATGCGCAATTTATTCATTCTCGCTCCACAAAATCTCCGTCAACCCAAATGCGTTGCAACATGTGCCAATCATGTGGATGTTCAGATATTCCCTGCGCAAAATTATCGGCACATAGTTGGACCGTAGCCTTCACTCGCTCGCTTTCATCTGCAATATCTGGAATAGCAATCTCATTCAGATCAATATGAATGCCCTCGGCTGTATACGACACAAAAGCTGTCACAAGTGGTGAATTCGTTCTTATGGCAATAATCGCAGGACCGGCAGGCATACGTGCCGTACCGCCGAAAAATTTCACATCAATCCCACTCTGCGATAGATCGCGATCGGCCACGAGAGCAATCAATCTTCCCTCACGTGCACGCTGGAGGAGAGTCGGAAAGGCCCTGGAATCTAATGGAAGGACTTCCATTCCAATGGTCTGTCGATAGTGAAGAAACTTCTCAAAGAGCGCTCGAGGTTTGAGTATTTCGGCGACTGTGACAAGACGTGCGCCTTTGGAGCAGAAATATGAACCAGCATGATCCCAATTACCCGCATGGGGAAGTGCGACCACCACTGTTCGCCCTTCATTCATTGGATTCAATAATAGATCTTCATTGGAGACCGTTACCGTCGAAAGAATTCTCTCTCTACTCCAATCGGGTGATCTGAAAGTCTCTTTCCAATATCGCATATAAGAGACCAAGGCTCGGGAAACTAATAAATCTAATTCGCTCGCGGAGAGGTGAGGTT
>JBJTKU010000059.1:0-9849 GCA_046096605.1 Candidatus Planktophila sp.
GCGTGTAAGAACTTCAGGTTGGCCGCTTGCAACTCCTGCGGCTTCCATCTCTTCTGCAAGGCGCATTGCTTCTTCAATCAGTGTCTCCACAATCTGCGCCTCAGGAACTGTCTTTATGACAACGCCCTTAACAAAGATCTGACCCTTACCGTTACCGGATGCAACACCGAGATCTGCCTCGCGCGCCTCGCCTGGACCATTCACAACGCAACCCATTACAGCAACGCGTAGTGGAACAGTCATTCCCTCTAACCCGGCCTGAACTTTCTCGGCAAGTGTATATACATCTACCTGTGCACGCCCACACGATGGACAAGAGACAATCTCAAGTTTACGTTGACGCAAATTGAGTGATTCAAGGATTGAAATCCCTACCTTCACCTCTTCTACAGGTGGAGCCGACATTGATACGCGAATCGTGTCGCCAATACCTTCTGCGAGCAAGATTCCAAATGCGGTTGCAGATTTAATTGTTGCCTGAAAGGCAGGGCCTGCCTCTGTGACACCGAGGTGCAATGGGTAATCGCATTTGGATGCAAGGATTCGATAGGCATTAACCATCGTGACTGGATCATGATGCTTAACTGAAATCTTAAGGTTGGTAAATCCGTGCTCTTCAAAGAGCGATGCTTCCCAGAGTGCAGATTCGGCCAAAGCTTCAGGGGTTGCTTTTCCATACTTTGCCAGAAGGCGGGGATCAAGAGAGCCTGCGTTCACTCCAATTCGAATTGGAATACCAGCATCTCCAGCTGCCTTAGCAACTTCCTTCACCTTGTCATCAAATTGCTTGATATTTCCTGGGTTAACGCGAACAGCGGCACAACCTGCATCGATGGCGGCAAAGATATATTTTGGCTGAAAGTGAATATCTGCAATCACTGGAATCTGTGACTTCTTGGCAATCTGTGCCAAAGCATCAGCATCATCTTGGCTAGGAACTGCAACACGAACAATCTGACAGCCAGAGGCTGTGAGTTCGGCAATCTGCTGCAAGGTTGCATTGACATCGGCAGTCAATGTCGTACACATCGATTGCACGCTCACTGGAGAATCGCTACCAACGCCAACTTTTCCAACCATCAATTGCTTGGTCTTGCGACGAGGTGCAAGGGTTTTAAGTGGCGCTGAAGGAATACCGAGATCAACCATGGCGCTATTCTGCCTCAACTTTAGCCATTGAGCGAGATGGGATTGATTATGTCGGCTACCAACAGCAGAAGAGTCAGTCCAATAAGTATTACAACGACCACAGCAGTAATGGGAGTGAGCACCTGCACATTTATTGGCGCAGGTCGTGGACGACCACGAAGTCGCGCAAAGAAGGCCCGAATCTCATCAGCTATAGCAACTGCCATATGTCCACCATCTAGCGGCAGAATTGGTAGCAGGTTAAAGATTCCCACAAAAATATTTAAACTTGCGATGATTAGTAAGAAGGTGCCGATTCGTTGAGCCCAGTTTTGATCTCCACTTGCCAGAGTTTCACCTGAAACTCGCGCTACGCCGACAACACCCACTAAACCATTTGCATCCCGATCCTTGCCACCAAAAGTCTGTCCCCATAGTTCGGGAATCTTTGTCGGGAGCAAAGCCAGAGATTTCAGTGATTCAATGGTCATTGATCCGGTTATTGAGAGTGACTCTTTTGCCGAACGCAGGACTCCCAAACGCTTTGTTCCAACCTCATTGATGACTCCTAAGACGTAACGCTGCTCTCCACCGACATCAGTCAGCCGTGGAGTTGCCCGCAGCTCCATTTCTTGCCCATCGCGAAGGATTGTGAATGTCAGTTGTGAACCGTTGGAAGATCGGATGATCTCTACTCCGCGGGCCCAATCGGATATCTCTTCATTATTAATTGAGGAGATCTCATCACCAACCTGAAATCCAGCCGCAGCTGCAGATGACTCTGGTACAACTTCTTTAACCACCGATGTCAACGCATTGACTCCAACCCCAGCAAGAAGAGTAAAGAGCAGAAGAATTCCCAAGACAAAGTGGAGAAAAGATCCTGCGCCTAGGACAATCAGCTTCTTGGATGAGCGAGCACGGTAGAAAGCACGAGACTCTTCACTTGGATCCATCTCATCATCGGGAGTCATTCCAGAAATCTTGCAGTAACCACCGGCAGGGATAGCTTTGATGCCAAACTCGGTCTCTCCTCGACGGTAAGACCAGATGCGTTTTCCAAAACCTAAGAAGAATTCAGTGACCTTCATATTGAATTTTCTGGCAGTGATGTAATGGCCAAATTCATGGACCATCACCGAAAGTAGAAGGGCTACTACAAAGGCAAGGATTCCTAAAATCTCCACAATTAGACCGCTCTCTCTATGCATTCGTGGGCTACCCGACGAGCATCTTCTTCGATCGCACTGACATCTGCCAGATCCCGAAGCGGTGAGATTGCAATGGGTGAGAGTTGGTCGACCACGGATTCGACTGTATCAATAATTGCTGAGTATCGGATGCGAGAATCTAGGAATGCGGCGACGGCAACCTCATTTGCAGCGTTGAAGATCGCTGGTAATCCTCCACCGTGGGCACCGCAACGTCGAGCTAAATTAACAGCTGGGAATTTTGAATTTTCTATCGGAGCAAAGTTCCATGTCGCCGCATTGCTCCAATCGATTGGCGGTGTTGCATCAGAGAGGCGATCTGGGTAGGTAAGTGCATATGCGATTGGCCCCTTCATATTCGGTGGGCTTGCTTGGGCAATTGTTGAGCCATCAATAAATTCAACAAGAGAATGCACTACCGATTGCGGATGTATTACCGCCTCAATCTTCGAATATGCGATATCGAAGAGGTAATGTGCCTCAATAATTTCCAGACCCTTATTTACTAAAGTTGATGAATTAATAGTGACAACCGGGCCCATCGCCCACGTTGGATGGGCAAGAGCCTCTTCAATAGTGACAGTACTTAAATCGTCACGATCTCTAAATGGACCACCGCTTGCCGTCAGAACCAGCTTAGAAACTTCTTGAGTGGTCCCAGACTTTAAGCATTGCCAGAGCGCGCTATGTTCGGAATCAACAGGCAGAAGTTGTCCTGGTTTGGCCAAAGCCATCACCATTTCACCACCTGCTACGAGTGACTCTTTATTTTCAAGTGCCAGAGTATTGCCCGCTTTCAGTGCAGACAGAGTCGGGGCCAATCCAATTGATCCGGTGATTGCATTAAGAACCACATCACAAGTAATCGCAGCCACTTCTGTTGAGGCGTTTGGGCCATCAATCACTTGAACACCGGGAAGTGCCTGGCGAACTAGTTCTGCATTGTGAGTTACTCCAACAACGCTGACTTTGAATTTCTTAGCCTGTGCGAGAAGAAGATCAACGCTATTGCCCGCCGCAGTAATGGCAATTACACGAAAATGAGAAGGGTTTGCCGCAATGATCTCAAGGGCTTGAACACCGATAGATCCTGTTGAACCCAGAATGACAACATCACGCATAAATTAACGGTCCAGAAGATTGTGCGTTGGTGAGTAGCTGCTGCCACTGCGACGTTTAGCAATCGCACTCAGTGCTTCAAGAACTACGCGGTTTGCCAAGATGGCGGTGATATCTGCGCTATCAAACGGTGGCGAAACTTCGACTACGTCGATTCCCACGACCGGTAGTTCAAGACAGATACGACGAACCGCTTCAAGGAGTTCGCGAGATGTCATTCCGCCCGGTTCTGGAGTACCTGTGCCTGGAGCCATTCCTGGATCAACAACATCAATATCTACTGAGAGAAATACTCCGTCGCAACCATCTGTCAGCGTTTCAAAAGATTCATCTAAAACTGTATTGAGTCCACGATGATGGATCTCTGTCATCTCATATGAACGCATTCCTTGATCGCGCATCCAGGCAAGAGTTACATCATCTGGCCAATATCCACGAAGGCCTAGTTGCAAGAAACGATCACCTCGAACGTAACCTTCTTCAATCAAGCGACGCATCGGTGTCCCATGGCCAACAAGAGCACCAAATTGATCTTCGCCAGTATCGGCATGGGCATCGAAGTGAATCATTGAAATTTTCCCAAGCCCGCGGTGATTGGCAATTCCTGCAACATCTGCAGATGCAATTGAGTGATCTCCGCCCAAGATGACCGGGATAGCTCCTGCACGTGAAATTTTCTCAGTCGCAGCGCGCAAGAGAGCAAGGGATGAAACAAGGTCTCCCCCAGGCATCATCAAATCGCCAGCATCGACTACCTTGAGATCTTTAAGGCCATCGGTGCGAAGTGCTAAATGTGGGCGGGAAGCATCGTGTGGAAGATAATCCCCGCCGCGAATTGCTTGAGGTCCGAATTTAGCTCCAGATCTATGTGATGTCCCAGAATCAATAGGTGCACCAACAATCACAACATCTGCATCGGCATACGTTGATGGAATTTCAAGATCACATTGCGCAATACCTAAAAAGGTAAAGCTGGGTCCATACATGTTGCCGTGGTTGACCATTTACGAGACTTTACGCTTACGGCTCACTACTTGTCCAACGATAACCAGAGCAAGGGCAAGGAAGAACATCGCAGAGCCGATGACATTGGCTTGTGCAGGTATACCGCGTGCTGCGGAGACATAAACAAACTTAGGGAAAGTAGTCACGGTTCCTGAGTTGAAGTTAGTAATAATGAAGTCATCAAAGGAAAGGCTAAAGGCTAACAAAGCTGCCGCTGCGATTCCGGGTGCAACAAGTGGCAGAGTGACGCGACGAAATGTCTGGAACTCGTTGGCATAGAGATCCATCGCGGCTTGTTCAAGGCGGGGATCAAGGGATGCAATGCGCGCCTTTACAGTCACCACAACGAAGGAGATACAGAAAACAACGTGAGCCAAAACTGTTGGCCAGAATCCTGGGCTAATGTGCAACACGAGAAAGAGTGAGAGTAGCGATGCTCCGAGGACAATCTCCGGAGTTGCCATCGGTAGAAAGATTAAGAGATTGGATGCAGAACGTCCCTTAAATGCATAACGACCAATTGCAAAGGCGATCATTGTTCCAAGAATGGTTGAAAAGATTGTTGCTAATAGACCAATCTTGATCGAGTTACCGAGCGCCGAACAAACTTCTGGTGCACCGCAAGGGTTCTGCCAATTGTCGAGGGTGAAACCCTTCCACACTAAGTTGGATTTTCCAGAATCATTAAATGAGAAAGCAAATGTGTATGCCACTGGGATAAAGAGATAAGTAAAGGCGAATACCATGTAGATGCGGATGAGGTTACGGCCTATCCAGCGGGAGATTACAGCGCCTAACGGAAGTGTTGGAATTGAGGCATCTTTCTGCTTCAGGTTCATACCAACTCCTCCGTTCCGGCTTTGCGGATATAAATTGTGACAAGTATCAGAATCGCAGCCATCAAGGTAAATGAGAGGGCTGCCGCAGTTGGATAATCAACGATTTTAAAATAACGAGATTCGATGACATTTCCCAGCATCTTGGTGTTCGGACTTCCCAGAATCTGGGCGTTGACGTAATCTCCTGCAGCCGGAATAAAGGTCAGCAAAGTACCGGCAACTACACCAGGCATAGAAAGCGGCAAAGTTACTTTGCGAAATGTTGTAAAGCCATTGGCGTAGAGATCTCCCGATGCTTCCAGGGTGCGAGGATCAATGCGATCAATAGAGGCATAAAGTGGCAAAGTCATAAATGGCAGAAAGTTGTATGTCATACCCATGACCACCGCAAAGGATGTTGATGTCAACGTGGTGTTATCACTAATCAGACCTATGGTGCGCAATGTTGGAACAACAAAACCTTCCTCACCAAGAATCTGCTTCCAGGCAACTGTGCGAAGTAAGAATGAAGTAAAGAATGGAGCTACCACGAGTACCAAGAGAATGTTCTTGTACTTTCCTGCCTTAAATGCCAAGGCGTAAGCCAATGGGTATGAGATCAAAAGAGCAATAAGTGTTGCGATAATGGCAAACAGAAAAGAGCGAGTGAACTGTTCGCGATTTTCAATAAATGCATCGAGATAGTTTGCAAAGCGAAGTGTCTGCTCGTATTGACCGGTATCCCCATTTTGCAGAGGAGTTTGGGTTGAAGTCTGAGCAAGATTGAAGATAGGAAGGATGAAGAAGGTAAAGAGAAAGGCGAAACCCGGTAAAAGGAGAAGGTAAGGGGTACTGATCTTCTTCATCACTGTAACTACTACTCTTCGTCGATATCGTCAGGGATAACTTCGATACCCGCTTCGGCATCTTCATCGCCGCGAAGTGCAAAAGTGAAGATCGGCTCCCAAGAGATATTTACGGCATCGCCAATATGGAATGGAGGAACTCCATCATCATTCTGCTCGAAGACCATGAGCTCTTGTCCCCAAGGCATCATCACCTGATACTGGGTAGATACACCGATGTAAGAGACATCTTCGATCTTTCCGCCGCTTAAGACGTTTCCAGATACAGGTGTCTGCATGAGTGAAATGCGGAACTTTTCTGGTCGAATACCAGCAAATATCGACGAATCAACTGCATGTGATCGATTGCGTGGCAGTGAAATCTTCTGACCGAAGAGATCTGCGACGAGAGAATCGCCATCGGTTCCAACCAGTGAACCTTTGATCAAATTGGATTGGCCGAGAAAGTTAGCAACAAAGGCTGTCTTTGGATTGTCGTAAAGATCTGCCGGCGATCCCATCTGCTCAATCTTTCCCTCGTGCATCACCGCGATTGTGTCAGCCATTGTCATGGCTTCTTCTTGATCGTGTGTGACGTGTACGAAGGTCAGACCAACTTCTTTTTGAATCCATTTGAGCTCGATCTGCATTTGACGGCGCAACTTGAGATCAAGGGCACCAAGAGGTTCATCGAGTAGCAGCAATGCAGGGCGATTGACGATCGCGCGAGCTAGTGCGATGCGCTGCTGTTGTCCACCTGAAAGTTGGGTTGGCTTACGTTGAGCAAGGTGGGGAAGCTCAACGAGATTGAGCACTTTATTGACTGCTTCATCAACATCTTTAATACCGCGCCGGCGTAGGCCGAATGCGATATTTTCAAAGATTGTTAAGTGCGGAAAGAGCGCATAGTTCTGAAAGACGGTATTGATAGGACGCTGATATGGCTTTGTTGTAGTGATATCAGTAGTGCCTAGATGGATACTTCCAACTGTTGGCTCTTCAAGACCTGCAATCATACGAAGAGTTGTGGTCTTGCCACACCCTGAAGGTCCAAGTAAGGCAAAGAATGAACCTTCAGGGATGGTTAATGAGAGATCATCAACTGCTGTGAAGTCGCCATAACTCTTTGTGATGCGTGTGAGTTTGAGATCACCGCGAGCAGAGTTTGCGCTATCTGCCACTTAGTTGCCGGCTGCCTTCTGGAAAGCCTCACTCCATGAAGTCTCTTCAGCAGGTGTAAGTGAACGGAAGACAGAGAGGTTTGCCATTGTCTTCTCAGTTGGGAAGATGAATTCGCTGGCAGCAAGTGCTGGATCGATCTTCTCCATCTCAGCCTGAGCACCCTTTACAGGTGTTACGTAGTTAACGTAGGCAGCAACTTCTGCAGCAATTGCAGGGTCGTAGTACCAGTTGATCAACTTCTCAGCGTTTGTTTTAGCTTCAGCTGTTGCCGTGTAAGGAATCATCAAGTTATCACCTGAGATTGTTCCGCCTGATTCTGGGATTGCGAAGTCAAATTTGCCTTCATTCTCAGATTTCAGGATAAACATATCGCCAGACCAACCAATGACAGCAATCGCATCTCCTGCCGTGAGGTCTTCTGCGTATTCGTTACCCTTGACGCCGCGGATCCAGCCATCTGAGATCTTTCCAGCAAGGAAGTCGACAGCATTCATAAATTGATCTTCTGTGACTGTTGATAGATCTACACCTTGATGGCGCAAGATGATTCCAATGGTGTCGCGCATCTCAGAGAGAACCACAATCTTGCCCTTATTTGCAGGTGCAAAGAGATCGTCAAGGGTACGAATTCCCTTTGGATTCTTCTCGACGTTCCAACCGAATCCACCCATGATTCCTTGCCATGTCAATGAGTGATCGCGTGTTGGGTCAAATGAAGGCGATGCAAGTGTGTCGAGAATATTTCCTGCATTAGGAATATTTGCCTTATCAAATTTCTGTGTATATCCAAGACGGATCCAGCGAGCTGCCATCCAGTCTGTTGGGGTTACGATGTCATAACCAATGTCTTCCTTGAGCTTGAGTTGTGCCTGAACTTTTCCAAAGAATTCATCGTTATCGTTGTAATCTTCAAAGTACTCGGCTGCGATACCCGTAGCTTCAGTGAATGCTTCAAGAGTTGGGTAGAGCTGTGTATCTTCATCGTAATCAATATAGAGAGGCCAGTTACCCCAACGAACTGAACCTGCGGTGGAGGCAGGGTCATCGCCACCTGATCCACATGAACTCAGGAGCGCAGCTCCACCGAGTGCACCGGCGCCGGCAACAAGTGCACGACGTGAAACTTTAGAATTGAGAATTGCGCGTGCTTCTGCTGACAGAGGTGTCTTAGGTGAATTAGCCATGTAGATGGGCTCCTTTTTATTTTCCGGAACAAGGGACGGTTATGCAGGGCTCATTATGGAGCCGATTGGCCCTCACGGCCAAACTAATTTGAGCAGATTCAGCCAGATTTTCAGAGACGATTTGACGCAGTATTTAGGCGTCGAGCTTGCTCATTACATGCTTGATTCGGGTGTAATCCTCAAAGCCATAGCCGGAGAGATCCTTGCCGTATCCAGAGCGCTTGTATCCCCCATGAGGCATCTCAGCCACGAGTGGAATATGGGTGTTGATCCACACACAGCCAAAGTCGAAGGCGCGTGAGAGGCGCATGGCGCGCCCATGATCTCGAGTCCAGATCGATGAGGCCAAGCCATAATCAACACCATTGGCCATAGCGATCGCTTCGGCTTCTGTCTCAAACTTCTGGATTGTGATGACGGGTCCGAAGATCTCGTTCTGGATCATCTCATCGCTCTGCTTGAGATCTGCGATCACGGTGGGGGCGATGAAATACCCGCTCAAGGTGTTGGCCGTAGCTCCAGCAACAACTCGTGCGTGGGATGGAACTCGTTCTATAAAGCCGTTCACTCGAGCATATTGCGACGCGTTATTGACTGGACCAACCAAGATATCTTCATCTGGCATTCCCATGCCAATCTGATTGGTTGCCTGATCTGCAAGTAATTTCACCATCTCTTCGTAGACACCTGATTGAACGAGTACTCGAGTTGCTGCGGTGCAATCTTGGCCGGCGTTAAAGAAACCGGCGATGGCAATTCCTTCGGCGGCAGCTTGCAGATCTGCATCGTTGAATACAACGACGGGAGCTTTTCCACCAAGTTCTAGATGGACGCGCTTTAAAGACTTTGATGCAGCACCAGCAACTTCCATACCCGCACGTACCGAGCCGGTAATGGAGACCATAGATGGTGTCGCATGATCAACAAGGAGTGCACCTGTTTCGCGCTCTCCACAAATGACATTGATGACTCCATCAGGCAAAAACTCACTCATAACCTCTGCCATAAAGACTGTAGATGCGGGAGTTGTATCACTTGGTTTGAGTACGACAGCATTACCTGCCGCAATTGCCGGTGCCCATTTCCATACAGCCATCATCATTGGGTAGTTCCACGGTGTTACCTGCGCACAAACACCAATTGGCTCACGCCGGATAAAGGAGGTCATACCACGCATATATTCACCGGCTGATTTACCTTCAAGGTTTCGTGCAGCACCAGCAAAGAAGCGGATTTGATCGACCATTGGTGGCACTTCTTCAGATGCAGTCAGGCTTAGCGGCTTGCCGCAGTTTTCGGATTCAATAGCAACAAATTCATCAGCGCGTGCTTCGATCGCATCGGCGATCTTAAGGAG
>JBJTKU010000060.1:0-3547 GCA_046096605.1 Candidatus Planktophila sp.
TCGCTGAGCAATTCGATCGAGTTGTCTCGCAAGGTGTCACGAATCAGGGCAGCTGTGAACACTGCCAAGCGGGGGACCGATCTTGGCTCGGGCTGGAAGGTGCCAACTATGATAGACTCATCAGCGTGCACTTCTGACGACACAGTATTGTAGGGAGCCAGACATTCCACTTGGCGATAGTGAGAGCCATCTGCAGTAAAGGAGAAGACCGCACGGGAGCGGCACAGACATTGCACTAGTTGGACATCAGAGACCTCGCTTACCTGTTGCTCACGTGAAACACTCTCGTCAGGCAGACACTCCATCTCCACTTGAGCCCCATCTAACAGCGCCACCTGACGACCTCTGATGCAGGGAGGCAGCACCCCGTAATATGCCGTGCTCATTCCTGACTGCAAAGCTGCGTTATCGCACGCGGACTGACTCGGAGCTGCATCATGTGCCAGCGGGGCAGAGGCGCTTGAAGTGCTCGATTGGGTGTTGGCCCTGTTCAGCCATGAAGTTAACGAAGAGTATTCCTCCGCAGTGAGTGAGCAATGACGACGGCTCAGCTCATCTCTCTGGAGCCACGCTCCATGGGAACCGCGGAGTTGCCGTGTGGTCCAGATCCGCGACTGAGCTAGTTCTGTACATGCTCGTAAACAGTCCTTGGCGTGCTTCCACTGCTCTTCTACTTCTGAGCTCAGCTCTCGACATCCCGCCCATTTCTGCCTCTCTGCCCAGGCTGCCCACATCTGGGGCCACAGTTCAGCAGTGATGAGTTGGTCGTCTCGTTGTGGCCAAGGGCTGGAAACCACTAGCCCTTGTTCATCCAGGCAGAGCAGCAGCCGTTCCACTACCGAGAGTGCACCATGTCCGCCGCCTAGGCGCAGCAGGCATTGCAGCTGATTCAGGGCGTAGCACCCATGGGCTAGACACGTCTGTTCCAGATGGTGTGTGACAATCTGCGAGATCTCGCCAGGGAGGCATATGCACTGTTCCAAGAGGTCTAGGACAGCTCGGACCCATTCTTCTGATGCTGATGGACATTCACGGCCCCCATCGTCCTTGTCCAAGCTAATAGGCGAGCCGTCCAACTTCGGCGAAAAAGTCCAAGCATGCTTGAACGCCGCCAGCCACAACTGAGAAATCTGCTCCAGTTCCGTCTTGGTCCAAGGGACCACGCCAGCACTGTATCGAAACACCGGGACAACACCGATCTTGATTGCAAGTTCCTTCAGGATTGGTGAGAGCACACGGTCCAGGCGGAGCGCAGACAAGCGCTGTTTCATCTCCTCCATGACATATGCCTTCTCCTCTGAGAAATCATCTGTCATGGCTATGCGCACGCCCAGCTGCTTGAGTGCCTTGTGAGGGGGTTGAACGGGAAAAACCGCCCCGTTGAGTTTGATGCTATCAGTGGCCACCGTGTGCCCGTTAGCAAAGTTTATGGCCGAGATTTTGCTCTTGAGCATGTTCACCATTTGACCCATCCAACTAAGAAAAGCGCCAACAAGGGACACTATGGCTTGCATGGAGGAGACAGCATTCACACCATCTGTGTGAAGAGTGGTGTCATCAGCAAAACCACTGGAGCCGTTTGGAATCAGCCCATGCATTGAGCATCCCTTCCCACAAATGCGGGCAATAACGTGGATCGGGTTAAACGTGAGGATATAGACCAAGGGGCTCGGGTGAGATCCTTGCGGCACCCCCCTGGCAAGAAAACACGCTGCACTCTCGCCAAAGAGGTTTCCCATGAGGAGGAAAGTTCGCCTGTACAGTCGTTGGAACAGCCTGATGTCGTCCGCTGGGAACCCACAAAGCTTCATGACGTGGAAGATTGCTCTATGATTCATGGCATTGAAGGCGTTTTTAATGTCAAGAAAGAGCATGACCGAGAGACTCTTGGCTCTGCGCTGGGCTGCTAAGAGGCACTGCAACTTGCACAGCTGGCGCTGGGTGCTACGATTTTTACGGAAGGCTTCCTGTGCATCCTCTAGGAGTCCATGATCCTCAAGGAAGCGTGCCAACCGCTGATTAATGATATCCATGAATATCGCGAATTTCGCACAGATACTCGCGACAGGACGAAACTCGGAGATCTTCACTGCCGACAGCTGCTTTGCAATGAAGGTGACAATAGCGCCCATCCATTCATGGATGCGCACTGTTGGGCGTTCACCTTTCAGGTATGCATTAATAGCTGCCCTGAGCAACTCGAGGAAGGCGCGGGGGCCATATTTGTACAGTTCTCGCGGGACCCTGTCAGTGCCCACACTCTTCCGCAGAGGCTGTCTCCTGGCGCAGGATTCCAGAGTGTCGTAGTCGACCAGGAAGCTGATTGAGGGGGGAGCGCCTTGCGCCGCCGTACGCAGAGCTTGCAGGACAGACAGGGGCAGGGGACAGGGCGGCAATGGGTTGAGCGCGACCTCATCATGGACGGACTGGCATGTTGCGCAGAAGAAGCGGACAGCTCTATGAGGGTTCCCACAGGGTTGATGACCTGCAGTTGTCGTGATAGGCTGGATGCCAGCCGAGCGACATTGAGGGCAGATTGATTCCGTGTCCAGGCCCTCGTTCGCCATGTGCCATTCCTGGATTGCAAGCATATCGTCTGGGTCCACCGCGATATAGTGTGGGGGGGAAGAGTGCGCGAATTTTCGCCCTACTAAGATCGTGTTTGCAAGCGCACCACTGGGCCAGAAAGTCCCCAGCATGCCGCGGCCCTTTAAACCATAGCTCTAGACCTGTGGAGGAGCTGGCCACTCGCACCACCTGATCAGCTGCAGGTATCGTTCTGAACAAGTCTAGGGCTTCTTGAAGGCGACTCTCGTGTAGCTCAAAGGCCACCCCCAGTACAGCAGGACCTGACACGCCCCACATCCGTTGACGCGGCTGCCGCTTCCCTAAGGCCGCGCGAAGTTTTTGTTGATCTAGAGTCCCTCCAGATTTTGCAAGTTGAAACTTCAGGTTCTGTATATTTGCAAAGCGAGCGCGATCATAGTCCTCACGTATAGCAGCATGCCGAACTTCAGACGCTATCTTTGCTTGCTCTAGCCATCCTACCAATGCGCTGCTGGCTGTTGAATTAAGGAGAAACGACCGCACTGGATGTTCAAGGTCAGGTGGACATGGGTAACCACTCCTCCGGATACCGTGATTAAGCCTCAGGACATTCGTACACCATCTTATCTCTCTGTGCGGACACCCGCAGATATCCTCCGCCCGTCTGAACACTTTATCCACAAGGACGCGGGCAGCACGCAGCAGATCCAATTCACGGAACAACAGGCGATGCCCAGGGAAGCAGAAGGATCGACGGACATCCCCAGCACGTGGGACGCGCTTTGGAGCCAGCTTGTGTGCAATGGCTTCTGCAATGAGCTCTCCATTCGCCAAGGCCTGCACCGGATCTGGAGATGTGCCCTCCGCATTGTCATCCTCCTGGGCTAGACTCAGAGTCAGCAAGCGCTCCCATTCCGTACGTCTCTTGTTCCACTGCTTGAGATCAATTCTGCACCGAGGGGCTTTGGGGCCAGCCGGTTCGGGCCGACTCGCTCCCGCA
>JBJTKU010000061.1:0-11385 GCA_046096605.1 Candidatus Planktophila sp.
AATGTGCTGCGGTAAAACGTGCGTTCTTTAATCCGCGATGAATTTTCTCCGAGTCTTCCCATGCCAAAAGGATCTGTGCTGCAGATCCTGCAGTCATAGTCAGTGATGCACCCACTGGAACAGAGTCACGAAGTCCAGAAAGTCGTTCAGCAACAGCGACACAGATGCGAATTTCTCCTTGACGTCGATACAGCTGGGCCGATTCACCTGTTGCATCACGCAAGGCAGATAGAGCTGGGCCAGCGGCAGCAAGAAGGCGATCTTCACCAGCGGCTCCCGCAAGTTCGCCAGAACGGGGACCTAAGATAAATCGACCTGTGAGATCTCGGGTTACTAATCGATGAAATTCAAGGGCTACCGCTAGACGATGTGCGGTGGGGCGGGCGATACCGGTTGCTGCAACGAGCTCTGCCAACGAGTGCGGCCCTGATTCTAAGGTGCCCAAAATCGCTACGGCTTTATCTAGTACGCCGACTCCGCTATTCTTTCTATCCACCTGGTGATATTAACATCCCACCTAGTGAGATGCAAAGAAAAATTAAAAGAGGGGTTGCGATGGGTAAGACACTTGCAGAGAAGATTTGGGCAGAACACATTGTTCGTCAGGCAGATGGCGAACCGGATCTTCTCTATATCGATCTTCACCTCATCCACGAAGTTACTAGCCCACAAGCATTTGATGGTCTGCGTCTGACAGGTCGCTCGGTACGCCGTCCGGATCTGACAATTGCAACAGAAGATCACAATGTACCGACACTTGATATTTTAAAGCCGATCGCAGATCCGGTATCCAAGCTGCAGGTAGATACCTTGCGCGCAAACTGTAAAGAATTTGGCATACGCCTTCACTCATTGGGTGATATCGACCAAGGTGTTGTTCACGTCGTTGGACCTCAACTTGGAATTACACAACCGGGACTGACAATTGTCTGCGGAGATTCGCATACCTCTACTCATGGCGCATTTGGCGCTATCGCATTTGGAATTGGAACATCAGAGGTCGAGCACGTTCTTGCCACCCAGACCTTGCCATCTACTCGTCCAAAGACGATGGCGATTAATGTTGAAGGAACCCTGAAGCCAGGTGTGACCTCAAAGGACATCATCCTTGCAATCATCGCAAAGATTGGAACCGGTGGGGGACAGGGTTACATTATTGAGTATCGTGGAAGTGCTATCCGTGCTCTCTCAATGGAAAGTCGTATGACAGTCTGCAACATGTCTATTGAGGCAGGCGCACGAGCAGGCTTAATTGCACCCGATGAGACAACATTTGAATACATCAAGGGCAAGCCACATGCACCTGAAAATTGGGATGAGGCAGTTGCGTACTGGAAAACTCTTTACACAGATAGCGATGCACATTTTGATGTCGAGGTTGATCTCAACGCCGATGAGCTTGAGCCATTTGTGACGTGGGGAACCAATCCTGGGCAAGGTCTACCATTGAATGCAAGTGTTCCAAATCCAAATGATTTTGCTGATTCAACAGAACGTGCCGCTGCAGAGCGCGCCCTTGAATACATGGGACTAACGGCAGGTACACCACTCAAAGAGATAGCTATCGACACTGTTTTCTTGGGCTCATGCACCAACGGCCGCATCGAAGATCTTCGTAGCGCAGCTGAAATTGTCAAGGGAAAAAAGATTGCATCAACCCTTCGCATGCTAGTAGTTCCAGGTTCTGCGCGGGTTCGCCTACAAGCAGAAGCTGAAGGCTTGGATAAGGTCTTTATCGAAGCTGGTGCGCAGTGGCGTAATGCAGGATGTTCAATGTGTCTTGGTATGAACCCGGATCAACTCACCGTTGGCGAAAGATCTGCCTCAACATCTAACCGAAACTTCGAGGGTCGCCAAGGTAAGGGTGGACGCACTCACTTAGTCAGTCCACTCGTTGCAGCGGCAACTGCCATACGCGGCACACTTTCATCACCAGCGGATCTGTAAGGAGTAGATGACAATGGAAAAATTCATTAAGCACACAGGCACCGGTGTTCCGCTTCGCCGCAGTAATGTTGATACCGATCAGATCATTCCCGCTGTCTACCTCAAGCGCGTCACTCGGAGCGGCTTTGAAGATGGCCTCTTCGCCGCCTGGCGTAATGATCCCGACTTTGTTCTGAACAAGGCTGAATATAAGTCAGGCACTGTCCTAGTTGCTGGACCAGATTTTGGCACCGGATCATCTCGTGAGCATGCGGTGTGGGCGCTGCAGAATTACGGCTTTAAGGTTGTCATCTCATCACGATTTGCCGATATCTTCCGTGGAAACTCACTCAAAGGTGGATTGCTCACGGTGATCTTGCCCCAGTCAGATGTTGAAGCTCTTTGGGCTGCGATAGAAAGTTATCCATCGACGCAGATCACAGTCGACCTAGAAACCCGCACAGTTACCTACGGTGCGATCTCACATCCATTTGAGATCGATGACTACACACGCTGGCGCTTGATGGAAGGTCTTGATGACATTGGATTAACGCTGAAACAAACTGATTCCATCGATGCATTCGAGAGAAAACGCCCTACTTTTAAGCCTGCAACGCTTCCCATTCGTTAACAACTCGCTACTTCGTCGAAAAAATGAGCGTGAAATAAGGGTTTTTTTCGTGAGGGTGACGGTGAAGTGTAAAAGTCTCAATGTAAGGATGAGGGTTTTTTACGCATAAAAAGTGCAATTTCTTCCGAATATTAAATTGCGACACGCCCGCGCGAATGTAGGCATCACCCTCACACCTAGTTTAAGTTTTATACACAATTAAGCAAAAGCTTAATTTTTAAGCGTAAAACTAAGGGGATTTTAATGAATAAGGCCCAATTCATTGCCGCGTTGGCCCCACACTTCAACGACAGCAAGAAGGAAGCAGCTCACGCTGTAGATATCGTTTTCGACACAATCACACGTGCAATGTCACGCGGTGAAGATGTCATGATCAACGATTTCGGTAAGTTCAAGAAGGTTGATCGCAAGGCACGTATGGGACGTAACCCATTCACCGGCGAGACAATCAAGATCAAGGCTTCAAAGAAGGCACGTTTCTTGCCTGCGAAGGCTCTTAAGGAAGTTGTTGCTGGCGATCGCAAGCTCGGTCCAGCTCCAAAGCCAGAACCAAAGCCAGTTGCCAAGCCTGCCGCAAAGAAGGCAGCTCCAAAGAAGGCAGCTAAGAAGGTTGTGAAGAAGGCAGCTAAGAAGGCGGCTCCAAAGAAGGCTGCAAAGAAGGTTGTCAAGAAAGCAACAAAGAAGGCTGTTAAGAAGAAGAAGTAATTCTCTTCCGAAATAAGGCCCACGCATCACGCGTGGGCCTTATTTTTATCTCCTTTTTTCGTATCAGAACTACTTTCACGGAGAATCCAGACTTAGACTTGCTCCATGTCGAACTCGAAGAGTCGGAAGCCTTTGAAGATTCGCATCCTGCCCCCTAGCGGCTACCCTCTCGGAATAAATAGAACTTTTCGAATCTGTGCCGCAATTTTAATTCCGATTATGAAACTTCTTGCGCGTTATGATTATCGTGAAGGTTCAAAGATTCCCAAAACTGGACCAGTAATTGTTGCCTCAAATCATCTCTCTTATATGGATGCACTTGCCTTTGCCTTCTTTCTCTTTACCAATGGACGGGCTCCACGTTTTCTCGGCAAAGTTCAAGTATTTCGCGTGCCCATCGTTGGCAAGATTCTTTTGGCGGCTGGACAAATTCCCGTCGAGCGCGAGAGCAAAGAGGCACGCGTTGCACTTACTTATGCTCTTCAATTACTTGAGATGGGACATGAAATTGCTGTTTATCCGGAAGGCACTTTAACTCGTGATGAAGATTGTTGGCCTATGGTTGCTAAAACAGGTGTAGCTCGCCTTGCAGTAATTTCTAAAGCCCCGGTATATCCGGCTGCACAATGGGGGACGCAAGCAGTCCTTGCTCCTTACAGTAAGCGTTTCAGAATCTTTCCACGCTCCACCGTCACCTACAGAGTTGGCGAGCCGGTCGATCTATCTCGGTGGTACGGCAAAGAGGAGGATCCAGCCGCGATGGTTGAGGCAACGGCTGCAATTATGAAAGCAATTACCGACCTCCTTGAGGAAATTCGCGGTCAGAAGCGTCCTGCGACTATCTTTGACCCTCATACCTCTGAATTACCCCGAACCGGCAATTTTAGAAAAGGTGAGAAGAAGAGATGAGCAGAATTAGCGTCTTTGGTTCCGGAGCGTGGGGTTCAACCCTGGCTCAGGTTCTCTGCGATGCTGGCAACGATGTTCTTCTCTGGGGCCGCAACGACGAGACTGTTGCCGAGATAAATTCATCTCATACCAATGAGCGATATCTTGCCGGGCAAGTTCTGCCTTCTAATCTACGGGCGACGACCAACCTCGATGAAGCTTTTGCCTTTAGCCAGAATTACGTCCTGGCAATTCCCTCCACACAACTTCGCGCAACCCTCAACGAGTGGAAGGGCCGGTTTTCGCCCGATTGCACGATTGTAAGCACACTCAAAGGCATTGAAGTCTCAACTTTGATGCGCATGACAGAAATCATTGAGGAGATTCTTGGAAAACATAGAGTCGCTCTACTGACAGGGCCAAACCTTGCCGACGAACTTATCCTGCGCCAGCCCGCCGGAGCAGTGGCAGCTTCCACTTCAATGGAAGTCTCTGAGTACGTGCGGGATCTATTTAGAACTCCTTATTACCGCGTTTATACATCTGTCGACCTGCTTGGATGTGACTTAGCAGGTGCCATTAAAAACGTGATCGCGTTGGCTGTTGGTATCTCCATTGGTATGGGCTACGGCGAGAATACTCAGGCGATGCTGATTACCCGTGGACTCAATGAAGTCGCGCGACTATGCGCAGCACATGGATCCGACCCACTCTCTGCCGCAGGTCTTGCCGGTATGGGCGATCTCGTTGCAACCTGCGGTTCTCCACTGTCGCGAAATAGAACTTTTGGTGAATTGTTAGGAAAGACCGGTTCAATGGAGATGGCCATAGCTCAGGGTGCCAAGACCGTTGAAGGTGTTGCATCATCTGGAGCCATCGTTGAGATTGCCCACCGAGTGGGAGTTGAAGTCCCGGTTATTGAAGCTGTTGCCGATATCGTCAACGGTTCGCTTACACCAGAACAAGCTCTCACTCGTTTAATGGCAATTACCACTCAGGCGGAAAATTTCATTCGATGATTACACGTGTTGCAATTATCTGTGGTGGTCGAAGCAGCGAACATGAGATTTCTTGTACCTCGGCAGGGGGAGTGCTCTCTGCGATAGATCGCTTGCACTATGAACCTATTCTTATTGGAATCACAAAGTTGGGCTCTTGGGTTCTCATTCCTGAAGGCATAGAACTTACAATCGTCGACGGAAAACTCCCAAGCGTTCCTGAGGATGGTCAGCCGGTAACAATCTCTCCTGAAGGATTTTTCTGTGATGGCAAGCCACTTAACATCGATATCGTCTTTCCAGTTCTCCATGGACCATATGGTGAGGATGGAACGATCCAAGGACTTCTCGAGATTGCAGATATTCCATTTGTGGGTTCTGGCGTCTTGGCATCGGCTGTTGCCATGGATAAATCATTTGCCAAGCCGATCTTTGCCGCGCATGGCATAAAGGTGGCCGAGGGTGTAGTTATCCGCAAATCTGAATGGAATAGCAACGCTAGCGATTTAACAAAAGCTATTTCAACACTTGGTTACCCGGTCTTTGTAAAGCCAGCTCGCGGTGGGTCAAGCCGTGGAACTACAAAAGTTGCATCTGCAACAGAGCTTCCGGCTGCAATTGCTCAAGCCCATAGCTTTGATCCTAAGGCGCTGGTTGAAAACGCAATCGTAGGTCGCGAGATCGAATGCGCTGTTCTGGAAATTGATGGAAGGCCAGCAGCATCAGTTGTTGGTCAGATTGAGATTGATCCTAAATTTAATTTTTATGATTTTGATGCAAAGTATCTCGATGGCGCAACATCGATCACCTTACCAGCACCGATTGATAAGGAAGTTGCAGCAGAGATTCAAGCCAAAGCAGTTGAAGCTTTCATTGCTCTGGGTTGTAGTGGATTGGCGCGAGTAGATTTCTTCCTGACGGAACATAATGAAGTGATAATCAATGAGCTCAATACAATGCCTGGTTTCACCGCAACATCAGTCTTTCCAAAGATGTGGGGAGCAAGTGGCGTAAGTTATAAAGAAGTAATTACACATCTTTTGAAGAGCGCGCTTACCCGCAATAACGGAGTACTCGGTAATTAAGGGAAATTAGTAAAAAAATTAATAAGTGGTAACTGGGCAAGTCAATGTGCGAGTAATTCCAGGCACTGCTTGAACTTTAGCCAGAATTGAACGACCGAGATCTTCCATAGATGGTGACTCGGCACGCATGATCACATCGTAAGGACCTGTAACTCCTTCAGCCAGAGTCACACCAGTAATCGCACCAACTGCCGATGCAACAGAGGATGCCTTTCCTACTTCAGTTTGAATCAAGATGTAGACCTGTACTGACATCGCTCTTTCCTTTCGCTGCATTTAATCGGACTAAGACTAAAAGGTACATCATCATCTAGGCTTGGCGCTATGGCATTCTCCGAGGCAGAGGTTCTGGCATTAGTCGGCTCAATTTTCGAATCAGAACCTGCCGATGGAGTCCTTGTTGGAATTGGGGATGATGCGGCAGTAGTCCAGGGAAGTACCCATCAAGTAATTACCACCGATGTAGCTGTCGAAGATGTGCACTTCAGCAAGCGTTGGTCAAATGCCTTTGATATCGGACGCAAAGTAACGGCTGCAAATATTGCAGATGTTTTGGCGATGGGAGCCACACCTAGGTACCTGGTGGTTGCATTGACTTTAGTTGGAGATGAAGGCCTCGAGCGCATTGCAGAGTTAGCACATGGCATTAAGGCGGAGGCAGACAAGACTGGTGCTCGCGGAGTTGGCGGCGATATCGCCTGCGGAAGCGCAATTTCAATTGCAATCACGGCTATCGGAAGCGTTGAGCATGCAATCACTCGTTCCGGTGCGCAGGTCGGTGATGGAGTCTTTATCTCATCCCTTACCGGCTGGTCAGCGGCGGGGTTACATCTTCTTAACCATGAAATCGAACCGGTTCACGCAGTTCATGCAATGGCACTTAATGAATTCCGAGCACCAACTCTTGATTACGGAATTGATTTTTCACGTGCACATGCATTGACAGATACCAGCGATGCGCTCTTAATTTCATGTCAGTCAATTGCAGATGCATCTGGGGTCAATATTCATTTGGATCTAACGCAGATTAAATCCGCATATGAATTCACCGAACTTTCGCTCTTGGCACAATCTGTAGGTTTGGACGTATTTGAATGGATTCTTGGTGGCGGCGAAGATCATGTATTCCTTGGAACGGGAGTAGACCTTCCTGGTATTCGTATCGGTGAGGTTTGCCAGGGGAGCGGTGTGACAGGTTTGGAAACGAAAAAAGCGCCACAAATGTGGCGCCATTTTCAATAAAGTTTTATCGGGTTACTTTCCCAGCCTTAAGGCAGGATGTGCAGACATTCTGGCGCTTTGCTGAGCCACCAACGAGTGTGCGTACGCGCTGGATATTGGGATTCCAACGACGACGTGTCTTTACCTGAGAGTGTGAAACATTGTTACCGAAGCTGGGCCCCTTGCCACAGATATCGCATGTTGATGCCACAGCAGTACTCCTTTTTATCTTTAAATCTCGATCTTCACTGATGATCGACAGATCTGACCCCATGGCCGATCTAGCAGAGGTGAAGGGTATCAAGACAAGGGGTAACTCGGCCAATCTCCAGACTTTGGGCAAGAATGAGGGTTGGCACTCACGATTTTACGCGTAAAAAATCGAGGTGAGGCGGCCCACATCAATTAAGAGCCATTTTCACTTTTGTTGAAAATAAGTGCGGGGAAAATAGGGATCGAGTTGGTAGAGCAACTCAGAAACGGAGAGTGTTAAGAAATGCAAGCACTCGATCTTGCCAGATGGCAGTTTGCCATCACTACGGTTTATCACTTCCTCTTTGTACCAATCACCATTGGCATGGCTTTCTTGGTGGCAGGTATGCAAACTGCCTGGTACCGCACCAATAATGTGAAGTACTTAAGAGCAACTAAGTTTTTTGGAAAACTTTTCCTTATCAACTTCGCTATTGGTGTAGTCACCGGCATTGTTCAGGAATTCCAATTCGGAATGAACTGGTCTTCTTATAGTCGATTCGTCGGAGACATTTTCGGTGCTCCACTTGCGATGGAAGGTCTCTTAGCCTTCTTCCTCGAGAGCACATTCCTTGGACTTTGGATCTTTGGCTGGGACAGACTCCCTAAGAAGATTCACCTTGCATCTATCTGGTTGGCAGCAACTGGAACTCTTCTCTCTGCTTACTTCATTCTCGCTGCAAATGCCTGGATGCAACATCCAGTCGGTTACACGATCAATGCCGAGAAGGGTCGCGCAGAACTCACAGATATCGTCGAGGTATTAACCCAAAAGACTGCCCTTGCCACCTTCTTTCACACAATTCCATCTGCAGTCTTTACCGGTGGAGCATTTATCGGTGGAATTTCAGCTTGGTTGATTATTAAGAAAAAGGATGTCGAGATGGCACGACCAACGCTTAAGTTGGGTGCAATCACAATGATCTTAAGCTTCATCGTTATTTCGGTAACTGGCGATTACACCGCCAAGATCATGACCGAGCAGCAACCAATGAAGATGGCTGCGGCAGAAGCTCTCTACGAGACAACGCCCAACGCACCACTTTCATTATTGACCATAGGAACTTTGGATGGCACACGTTCTGTCTTCCAAATCGATGTTCCATCAGTTCTCTCATTTATGGCAACCGGTGATGTAAATGGAACCGTCAAGGGAATTAATGACCTTCAGAAGGAATACGAGCAGACATATGGAGCAGGGGATTACACTCCAAATATTCCAATTGCTTACTGGGGATTTCGTCTCATGATTGGTTTTGGAGCGATCGCCTTCCTCTTCGCAGCACTAGTCCTGTGGCAGATGAGAAAGGGAGGTCTTCCACACGGAAAGTGGTTCTTGCCAGCAATGATCACAATGCCGTTCTTGCCTCTTCTTGCAAACTCATTCGGTTGGATCTTTACCGAATCTGCTCGTCAACCTTGGGCAGTCTTTGGTTTGATCAAGACAGAAGATGGCGTTAGCGCTGTCGTCTCCGCCGGTTCAGTTCTCTTTACGATGATCGTCTTCACTCTTCTCTACGGAGTCTTAGCGTTTATCGAGATCGGTCTTACCTTGAAGGTAATTAAGAATGGACCAGCAACTGAACACGATTATGAGGATCCACAATTAGGCGGATCTGATTCCAAACCACTCGTAATGGCCTACTAGGGGGTAATTGAAATGTCACTAGAAACTACATGGTTCCTCCTCATTGCCGTCCTTTGGATCGGTTACTTCATCCTGGAAGGTTTCGACTTTGGAGTTGGAATGCTTCTACCTTTTATTTCAAAGAATGAAGCCGATCGCAGAGCGGTACTTACAACTCTTGGTCCGGTCTGGGATGGTAACGAGGTTTGGTTACTAGTCGCAGGTGGTGCAACCTTTGCAGCATTTCCTGAATGGTATGCAACACTCTTTAGCGGCTTCTACCTTCCACTTTTCTTAATCTTGGTCTCACTTATTGTTCGAGGCGTTGCCTTTGAATATCGAAGCAAGTATGGAAAGGCACAATGGAGACAGCGATGGGATGTAGCTATCGTAATCTCAAGCCTACTCCCAGCACTTCTTTGGGGAGTAGCCTTCGCAAATATCGTGCGTGGAGTACCACTAGAGAAATCAGTAGATGGGCATATTGAATATGTAGGTGGTTTCTTTAACCTACTTAACCCGTACGCGCTTCTTGGTGGAGTAGTTACCCTGAGTGTTTTCATTACTCACGGGGCCATCTTCCTATCTCTCAAGACAGCTGGTGAGATTCGTATACGAGCCAGAGCAATTGCACTCAAGGCCGGTCTAGTTGCAGCAGTAGCTGCAGTGAGCTTCTTGCTCTGGACCAATCTAATGCTTCCAGCAATCGATGGAGTCGTCGTTGCACTATCACTTGTCGTAGCACTTGCTTGGGTTACAGGCTTACTTATGTCTCTCAAAGGTCGTGAAGGCTGGGCATTTATCTTCTCAGCCGGTGCGATTCTCTCCTTTGTCTCCACCTTGTTCTTTGCTCTCTATCCACGCGTGATGCCTAGCTCACTTGGATCAGTATTTGATCTCACAATCAATAATGATTCAAGTACTCCATACACGCTCAAGGTGATGACAGTTGTTGCAGTGATTATGACTCCATTGGTCCTGATTTACCAGGGCTGGACTTACTGGGTATTCCGTAAGCGAGTCAGCGCATCACAGATTGCTCATCCTGAACGTGGAGTTTTGGATACAGCAAGCCATATATTGCATCAATGAAATCTGCTGATCTGCGACTACTGCTCACACAGGGCAGTAGTCGCAGACTTTTCTTTGCCTCAATCTTTGGGGCCGCACTTTCAATTGCGCTGGTGATTGCGCACGCTCTGCTAATAGCAAACATCGTTGTGGGTTTAGTTGAATCTCAGCCTGGAGTGGCAACCAAAATTCTCCTCTTGGCAGGCGTATGGATTGTGCGCACGCTCTTTACCTCTACCTTTGAATTCTGGTGCAGTCGACAAGCAGTCATCATCAAGCGTGAGATCAGATCTTCACTTACTGCGCGTATCGAGGAGATCCCCAGTATTTCACCGGGTGCTCTCTCACAGACATTGATCAAAGCGCTCAATGCTCTCGATATCTACTACGGTCGATTTATTCCGCAAGTAATCTCAGCCTCGGCAACACCTTTTGTCATCATTATTGTGATCTGGTTCTTTGATCACCTCTCTGCCTACATTGCACTGGCAACAATTCCGCTCATCCCACTCTTTGGAGCTCTGATCGGTAAGTACACATCCGATGCCGTTGCAGCCAAATGGCGGACTCTTGGAATCCTTTCCGGATACTTCGAAGATTCTTTGCGGGGATTTGTGACCTTGCGTCTTTTTGGACGAACACAATCTCAACATCAGCGAATCAGAGAGATGGGGGATAGATACACCTCTGAGACGATGAAGGTGCTCCGCATCTCTTTCCTTTCATCCTTCGCACTCGAACTTGCCGCCACAATTTCCGTTGCTTTAATTGCGGTAACAATTGGTTTGCGACTTGTTGATTCTGGAATTTCATTTTTAAGTGCTCTCACAGTTCTCCTTCTTGCTCCCGAGGTTTATTTCCCCCTGAGAAATGCCGCAGCGCTTTTCCACGCATCGGCAGATGGCAAAGATGCCTTGAACGAGATCACTCGAATTAGCTCCTCAATTGTTGAAGCGCCGGAAAAGTTACAGAATTCATTTG
>JBJTKU010000062.1:0-14872 GCA_046096605.1 Candidatus Planktophila sp.
GTATGAGGTCAATCCATCAGAGGTTCATAAAGATGAGGCGAAGAAGGCTGCAAAGGAATTCGCAGACTATGTACATGGCTTAATGCTGGAACGTTTGAAAAATCCAAGTACCGATTTAATCTCAGAACTGGCGCAAGTAAGCGAATCAGGTGAGAAGCTCTCTACCCACGAACTTATTGCAACCTGCATTCTCTTACTCAATGCAGGTCACGAAGCAAGCGTCAATGGATTTGGAAATGGAATCGTTGCCGCCTTTAGCCACCCTGATCAGTGGAAGTTACTGCAGAATCAGCCGGGTGCGATAGCAGATACTGCAATCGAAGAGTTCCTACGATTTGATGCTCCATTGCACTTCTTTGATCGCACCGCTACTGCAGATACCGAAATCGGTGGGGTGGCAATTAAGCAAGGCCAGAAGATTGTCTCGCTTCTGGGCTCGGCAAATCGCGATGAAGATGTCTTTGTAGATAGCGATCGTATGGATCTCACACGTGATCCCAACCCACATATTGGATTTGGGGCAGGAATCCATTTCTGCCTCGGTGCACCTCTGGCCAGACTTGAACTCTCGATCTCATTGCCAGAACTATTTAAACGCTTTCCAACTCTTGAATTAACGAAAGATCCTGTTCGTCGACCGACGTTCTCCCTACGAGGCTATGAATCAGTCATGGCGAAGGTGAAGTGAAAACCATGAAGAAGAATCTCATCCTTGATGTCGATACTGGAATTGATGATGCATTCGCATTGCTCTTTGCAGCGCGCCACCCAGAAATTAATCTTTTAGGTGTTACCTGCGTGGATGGAAATACAAATCTAAAGCAGGTTGTCATCAATACATTAAAAGTCCTCGATGCTGCAGGTGCTGGAAATATCCCGGTTGCAAGCGGTGCGACCCGCCCACTTATTGATGAGCCACGCTATGCCGAATATATTCATGGCAGCGATGGCCTTGGCGATTTAGGAACACCTGCATCTACTCGCGCACTCGATCCACGTCCGGCAGTAGAACTTCTTCGTGATTTGGTAGAGGGTGCAGATGGTCCTGTCACCCTTGTTCCGCTTGCACCACTTACGAATATCGCACTCTTCTTACGTTCGTATCCGCAGACAGCGGCAAAGTTAGAACGCATTGTCTTGATGGGTGGATCGGCCTCCTCAGGAAACGCGACACCTGCCGCAGAATTCAATATCTGGCACGATCCGGAAGCTGCTGCGATTGTCTTTAGCAGTGGTGTGCCAATCACAATGTATGGTCTTGATGTATTTATGGAACCTCGCGTCAGCGCAGCACAGGCTGCAGCACTCATCGCAGAGGGCAGCGAATGTTCGATCTTTGCTGGGCGTTTGATTGAACACTTCATCAAGCAAGTTGGCCACGATGTCACGCTCGGTGATTATGGCGCCGTGGCAACAGCGATCCGCCCTCAACTTTCGACTTACGAGAGCTTTAAGGTCGTAGTCGATACAACTTTTGGCCCAAGTCGCGGGCAGACATTATGTGATCGTCGCCAATGGAAAGATGAAGAGCCAGAATCAACGCATGCAAAGGCACCAGAAGTACAGGTTGCGATGAAGGTAGATGTTCCCGCGATGATCTCTCTTTGGCTAGAGACAATCTCGACTAAGAATTAAACCCCGATTGGGTGCCAAACAGTCTTATTCTCCATAAAGGCTAGGACGCGCTGTGGGTGTGCACCATCTTTAAAGGTTGAGATTCGCTTGAGGTTATCTGCTCCAGCAATGCGCAACTCTTTCTCCTGTGCTGCGGAAAGTCCTGTCGCATCGATGCCATCGATATCCATGTGAGAGCCTGCCCATGGGGCAAGTTCAGCTGCCGAGCCGGTGAGAATATTTACCACTCCACCAGGTACATCACTTGTGCCAATGACTTCACTTAAGGTAATTGCACTCAATGGGTACTTCTCGCTCGCAATAACTATCGCTGTATTGCCTCCTGCAAGTACTGGTGCAAGTGAGTGCACGAGTCCAAGAAGTGATGGTTTTGCCGGAGCAAAGACGGTAACTACACCAAGTGACTCAGGGATGGTGAAATTGTAGAAAGATCCGGAAACGGCATTTGTTGAGCCATAGATCGAGCCGATCTTGTCGCACCAACCGGAATACCAAACCAAGAGATCGATCGCCTCTTCAACCTGCTTCTTTGCAGAAGATGAAGTTACACCTTCAAGAGCGACAATCTCTTCGACAAATTGTGCACTGCGACCTTCCATAATCTCTGCGATGCGATACAAAATTTGTCCGCGATTAAAAGCTGTGGCTCCGGCCCAACCAGCATGTGCGCTGCGCGCTGCCACAACTGCATCGCGCAGATCTTTACGGGATGCAAGGCAGGGATTTGCAATGAAATTACCCTTAGCATCTTTAACTTCATAACTGCGCCCCGATTCGCTGCGTGGGAATGCTCCCCCGATAAATAGTTTGTAGGTCTTCTTCACATCTATACGTGATTTTGCACTCGACATTACTTTGCTCCCTTCAGGTAAGCAGCAAGTCCGTGGCGTCCGCCCTCGCGACCCCAGCCTGATTCCTTATAACCACCGAATGGGCTAGCGGGATCGAATTTATTAAATGTATTTGCCCAGATAACTCCTGCGCGAAGATGCTTTGCAGTCCACAAAATGCGAGAGCCTTTATCTGTCCAAACGCCTGCAGAGAGACCAAATGGGGTGTTATTTGCCTTTTCGATCGCCTCTTGCGGAGTTCTAAATGAGATAACAGAAAGTACTGGTCCGAAGATCTCCTCACGTGCGATGCGGTGAGCTTGGGTAACACCGGTAAAGAACGTTGGTGGATACCAGAATCCCTTTGCTGGGATGGCACATGAAGCTGAGAAGCGCTCTGCACCTTCAGTATCTCCAGACAGTGCTAGTTCAGTAATTTTCTCTAATTGTTCGCGAGAGTTGATCGCACCGATATCAGTGTTCTTATCAAGCGGATCCCCAAGTCGAATCTGCGACATACGGCGCTTGAGCTTTTCTAGTAACTCATCTTGAATATTTTCTTGAACAAGAAGGCGCGAACCCGCACAACAGACATGTCCTTGGTTGAAGAAGATTCCATTCACGATTCCTTCAACAGTCTCATCAAGTGGTGCATCCTCAAAGACAATATTTGCACCCTTGCCACCGAGTTCGAGAGTGAGCCCCTTACCTGCGCCAGCAACTGACCGTGCAATCAACTTTCCAACATCAGTTGATCCAGTGAATGCAATCTTATTAATGCCCGGGTGGCTAACGATTGCAGCACCTGTCGCGCCATCTCCTGTAACGATATTGACCACACCTGCTGGAAGTTCGGCCTGCTGACACACTTGAGCGAAAAGGAGTGCCGTCAGTGGAGTTGTCTCTGCTGGCTTTAAAACAACTGTATTTCCAGTTGCGAGTGCTGGAGCAACTTTCCAAGCAAGCATCAATAGCGGAAAGTTCCAAGGAATAATTTGTCCGACAACACCATATGGTTTTGGATTATGACCAACACCAGCATGCTCTAACTTATCGGCCCATCCAGCGTGATAGAAAAAGTGTGCGGCAGATAAAGGGATATCGATATCGCGTGTTTCGCGAATTGGTTTGCCGTTATCCATCGTCTCGAGGACTGCGAATTCACGAGCACGCTCTTGCATGATGCGTGCGATGCGATACAGATATTTGCCTCGTTCCGATGGCGCCATCTTCGACCAGACTTTAAGACCTTCTTGAGCAGCCTTCACAGCCTTATCTACATCGGCTTTTTCACCATATGCAATCTTTGCAAGAACTTCTTCTGTGGCAGGATTGACAGTAGTAAAGGTCTTACCTGACTTAGACGCGACAAACTTACCGCCGATAAAGAGCTTATTGACAGGATCGATCGTGACAATCGCCTTAGATTCAGGTGCGCTCGAGTACTCAAATGTCATCTTTTATTCCTTCACTTAATCTAACGTCACGTAATTAGCTCCGCCATAATGGCCAGAGTTGAGCTTCTGTCGCTGCATCAAGAGATCATTGAGCAATGCACTTGCACCTATCCGAAACAGCCCCGGATTAAGCCACTCATCTCCTGCAGTCTCTTTGACAAGGACTAATTGTTTTATTGCATCCTTAGTTGTTCTTATTCCACCAGCAGGTTTAACGCCGATGCGAACACCTGTCATCTGGTAGAAATCTCGAACAGCTTCAAGCATCACAAGAACAACTGGCGCCGTAGCAGCAGGTGCAACCTTGCCAGTACTTGTCTTGATGAAATCGGCGCCAGCTGCCATCGCCAGAAAACTCGCCTTGCGCACGTTGTCATAGGTAACAAGTTCACCAGTCTCAAGAATGACTTTCAGATGGGCCTTATCTCCGCATAGAGATTTAATGTAAACGATTTCACTAAAGACTTTCTCGAGATCTCCCGAGAGAAAGGCTCCACGATCAATAACCATATCGATCTCGCTCGCGCCGTTTGCAATCGCATCTTTTGTATCGCGCTCTTTAACTTCCAAAGATGCACGACCAGAAGGAAAAGCAGTTGATACTGCAGCAACCGGAATATCTTGACCGCCACTTTCATTGAGATGTTTACGTGCAGTAGAGACCATGTCGTTGTAGACACAAATCGCACCCACATGAGGAACTGTTGGATCTGTGGGATCTGGGCGAATTGCTTTGTTGCAAATGGCCTTAACTTTTCCTTCGGTGTCTGCACCTTCAAGAGTAGTGAGATCGATCATGCTAATTGCCATATCGATCGCCCATTTTTTACTCGCTGTCTTGATGCTTCGAGTTGCAAGCATGGCAGCGCGTGCATCTGCACCCACTTGATCTACAGGAGAGAGTGTCTTTAGAAAACTCTTGATTGAAGCCAGCGATCCATCCGTTAGGGCTCCGGCTGTAGTCACCATGTCTTCATCTTAACCTTGTAGCCTCTTACTGAGAAGTCCTAATTTCATTAAACTCATGCATATGAAGCCAGTCCCGATAGTTCTAGATTGCGATCCAGGCCACGATGATGCACTTGCCATGATTTTGGCTGCCTATAACCCGGCAATCAATCTTCTAGCAATAACAACCGTCTCAGGTAACGGAATTATTGCCAAGGTGACACAGAATGCGCTTTCAATCTGTGCACTTGCAAAGATCAATGTTCCAGTTGCACAAGGCGCCGGGAATGCAATTCTTGGATATATCGAAGCTGCGACGGATATTCATGGTGAGACTGCACTTGATGGTGCTCCACTTCCACCTGCTGCTTTTGAACTCGAAAAGATCTCTGGCGTTGATCTCATCGCAAAGGTAGTTCGAGAACATCCTGAGAAGGTAACGCTCGTTGCCACCGGACCTCTTACCAATATCGCTCTCTTCCTCAAGCTCTATCCAAATCTGCGCAGCAATGTTGCAGAGATTGTATTTATGGGGGGAAGTGCTTCTCGCGGAAACCGCACACCCTATGCAGAATTCAACATTTGGATGGACCCAGAAGCAGCAGATGTCGTCATGAGATCAGGTATCCCCCTGACAATGTGTGGCCTTGATGTAACTCACCAAGCTCTCGTCACTGAGACCATCTTCGCCAAATTAGTGGCGATGAATACTGAACTTTCAAAGACAGTGATTGGTCTACTCAAGTTCTTTGCCTCAACTTACAACGATGTCTTTGAAATGCCTGATCCACCACTACACGATCCCGTTGCTGTTGCGCTCTTGATTGATAGATCCGTAGTGAAGACTCGTCGCTCCAATGTCGAGATAGAACTCAATGGAAAGTTCACTCGTGGTGCAACTGTGGTTGATCTTTATAACCGTAGCGGATCTACCGCAAATGTCGATGTTGCTCTTGAACTCGACTTTGATAAGTTCTGGTCACTTATGCTTGATGCAGTTGAGAAAGCTGGTGAGGCTTAATCCACAGCTCGACCGTTTGCCTTATCAAAGGCGATGATTTCGCGAAGTGCATCGATTGAAGTCTTGAGCAAGATATCTAATGGTGGCATTGGTTCTTTCGCGTGCACCATCATGACGCCGCCGGCACGTACGCGAAGCATTGATGCGATAACAAAGAGGGCTGAAGCCTCCATCTCTGAACAGATCGCTCCACCAATCTCCCACGCCTTCCAACGATTAAGTAGATCTGCGGCAACACCCATTCGTTCGGGTTCATGTTGGCCATAGAAGGAATCTTTTGACTGTGTGATGCCAATTCGATACCGAGCGTGATTCTTATCTGCTGCTCGTTTAATTGCCATTACTAAATCGATATCAGCAACGGCTGGAAATTCAATCGGCATGTAATGCTTTGATGTTCCCTCATCGCGGATTGCAGCGGAGATAATTGCGAGTTCGCCTGAGACGCTATCGGGTTGGATGTGACCTGATGTTCCAACGCGAATGAAGGTATCGGCACCTACCCGAACTAGCTCTTCGAGAGCGATTGCAGCAGATGGGCAGCCGATTCCTGTTGAAGTTACAGAGACCTTTACTCCGTCGAGATATCCGGTGTAGGTGTTGTATTCGCGGTTGGTGGCGACATGAACCGGGTTATCAAAGAGTGCTGCAATTGGTTCGCATCGTCCTGGATCTCCAGGAAGGAGGACGTACTTTCCGACATCACCCTTTTTTAATTGGATGTGATACTGCTTCTCATCGTTAAGCATTCCTATCTCCTTTAATTAACTCACGTACTGCCAATACTGCTGTTTCGATTAATGGTTCGAGTGACCCGAGTTCGCCTTCGCCATGCATCACCATGATGCCACCTGCACGCACTCGCAACATAGAGGCCAGGACGAAAAGTGTTGAGGCTTCCATCTCTGAACAGATCGCCCCACCAATCTCCCACGCTTTCCACCGATCCAGTAAGCGCTGGGTCACTCCTGAATGCTCTGGTTCAACCTCACCGTAGAAAGAATCTTTAGATTGCGAGATACCAACTCGATGAGCCAAACCTTTATCTGTGGCTGCTTTTCGTAAGGCTTGAACGACTTCGTAGTGAGCAACAGCAGGAAAATCTGCCGGCATGTAATGAAGGGATGTTCCTTCATCGCGAATTGCCGCGCTGACAATTGCTAATTCACCGGACTTGGTTCCGGGCTGAATTGAACCTGATGTTCCAACGCGGATAAAAGTATTGGCACCCACCCTGACAAGCTCTTCGATTGCAATTGCAGAAGATGGACAGCCGATTCCTGTTGAAGTTACCGAGACTTTTACGCCATCGAGAAAGCCAGTGTAGGTAACGTACTCACGATTAGTTGCAACATGTTTGGCGTTATCAAAGTGGCGCGCAATAACTTCGGCGCGACCAGGGTCTCCTGGTAAGAGAACATATTCGCCAACATCGCCCTCTTTGAGATGAATATGGTGCTGCACGTGGCTCATAGCGTGTTGACCCTTTCAATAAAGAAATCCATAAAGGCATCAACATCTACCTGCATTGCAACCTTGGCATTCGGGGCTTTACCGGTGGCGTTAAAGTGATCGGCCGATAATTTTGCGGTTGTAAATTCTCCGTGCAATTCAACATTTACATAGTAATCACGATAAGTGACCAAATCAGGTTTGACCAAGATGGCCGCTGCAAGAGGATCATTAATGGCACATCCTTGGATACCTTGATATTCGGCGTGGAACTCCATATAGAAGGCTGTGGAGCGATCGATGAAGGTGCGGATATCTTCGCGCGCACCGCTAAGGCGTTCAACATGAGCCTTTGTAAAGAGGCATTGATATGTAACATCGAGCGGCACAATGGTCAGATCGATTCCAGATCGTAAGAGAATATCGAAGCTCTCTGGATCACAGAAGACGTTGTACTCAGATGAAGGTGTGGCATTTCCAGGATAGTGAAATGTTCCTGCCATCGAAACAACGTTTTTAATCTTCTTACGTAGTGACGGCTCTTTCAGTAAAGCTAGTGCCACATTGGTAACAGGACCAATACACAAAATTGTTATCTCGCCTGGATTTGCATTGACGATATCGATGATCAGGTTTGCAGCATTCTCTTCAACTACCTGAGCCTTCGGATTCGGCAGAAGCGCATGGCCAAGTCCGGTGTCACCATGAGTCTCTTCAGCAATAGAAAGTGCCCGAACCAAAGGCTCTGTTGCTCCCATGGCGACCGGAATATCGGTCATCTCTAAGAGCTCAACTAGTTTGAGGGCATTAGTTGTGCACTTTTCAACGCTGGTATTACCGTGAGTTACGGTTATCGCCTGCAATGAAATCTCCGGCATCGCCTTGAGCAAGATAATGGCAAGAGCATCATCTATCCCAGGATCAGTGTCAAGAATTACCTTCATGAACGCTCTCCTCTTCTTTATGAAATCCCCAACCAAAGCAGGAGATAAGTGTGGCAAGAGCAGTGGCTGCTGTCATGAAGTAAAAGCCTGTCCACCCATCAAACTTTTCGACAATCAAGCCCGCAGAGGTGCTTCCGATTGTAGTTCCGATGGAAAGAGCTGCGCTGACGAAGGCAAATGATTCATTGAGGCGACTCAACGGTACGAGCTCTTTCATGTATGCGTTGGCAGAGATGAGAGCTGGGCCAATTGCGATGCCCGAGATGATTATCCAGAAAACGATCGTATCCAGATCCCGAAAGAAGAGAATGCCTGACGTACAGAAAGTCATCACAGCTAGCGAGGCCGAGTATCTGATTGAGCTAGAGATTTTCCAGTGGATAAAACCATAAATAAATCCCGAGATCGTGCTTCCGATTGGGTACAAACCAACCCACAGGCCGCCTTCGCTTACTCGGCCAGCTTCCTTTGCTACTGCGATGATGACAACGAAATTTGAACCAAAAAGAAGCCCAAGTGCAATAAGTGAGAGTAGTAGTGACTTCACATATGGAATCGCTAAAATTCCTCGCGTGTGATCATCATGTACTCGCGCAAATCCCCCATGATCTGTACTTGTGAGAGCAAGTCCAACGCCCCCGATTACAAGAAATACGATTCCCGCAAACAATGGAGAGCGTGATCCGTAAAGTGAGAGCAGAAATCCAGCAAATGCAGGTCCAATAACAAATGCACTTTCATCAAAGACTGATTCCAGCGAGAGTGCTGAACTAAGTTCTTTCCGATCATCAATCGATCTACTCCAACGAGTGCGTGTGTAGCTACCAAAATTCGGAAACGTTGCACCACATACGGCGGCAAGCAATAAGAGCCCAATAGTTGAATGGTCAATAAAGTAAAGGAGCCCCAAGGTTGCCAAAGCATTGATTACAGTCACTGGTAATAGAACCGAACGAGTACCGAATTGATCCGCAAGTTTTCCGACTCGTGGGCTCACGATTGCACCTGAGAGCGTGTAGAAAGCAGATGTTATTCCCGCCAGCGCAAAGGAATCCCGGATATCTGATACTAAAAAGACAATCGCCACAGTATTCATGGCCATTGGAATTCGGCCAAGTGCACCAAAACCAATGGTTGATAGAGCGTGGGGCTTTCGCATTATTGAGGCGTAAGAGCCAGCCAAGACTTCCTCAGTTTCTCTCTTTTTCTCTTATTTAAAAATAGACTAGAAAATTAGGAGTCTATTTCTTGCTGCCACTTGAGCAGAATATCAAAAGCTTTATCAAAACTATCAACTACATAACCAGCATCTTCCACACAACCACGAACGAACAAGTTGATACCCTTACCGTCAATCATATTTCGATCACGGATAACTCGAGTATCTGTAACCAGGCCAATCATTCCCTTTTTACTCTTATCGTGGCGCATCTCTGCCCAGAAGATGCCGATCTCGTTAGCTGTTCCATCATCGACCATTGGCCCATCAAGGAGAGCTAAAACAACGTTTGCACCAAGGACCTCTCGCGCATCGGTATCGAAGATGAACTTTGGAGTAACTGGATCTGGCAAGGGAATTTCATGCGGCACAAAGACTTCCATGCCAGCATCACGCATTCTCTTTGCACAGTGATCAATATAGGACCGCTCGTAAGGAGTAAAGAGTGGGCCGGCGAAATAGATCTTCATTTTTAGTACATCACAGTCTTTGTCAGATGGTGTGGCCAATGTGTTGCGTGATAAGTTTTCCAGAATCGGAAATCAACTTGTGGTTGAAGAAGCGGTTCCATTCCGGGGCGACGATTATTAATCTCTTCAGTCAGCTTAGCGATGACATAAATTGAACTCGCGCGTAATTCAATCTCAGCATCACTATCTCGTTTAACTTCAACCAAACCATTGATCTGTTTTTCAAGTTCTGGGGCGTATTCGAAGATTCCCATGACTCGAAGACCAACTGGCACGATGTAGTCGGCAAAAGCAGTGAGCTTATGCGCATCCTCTAATTTCCACGCGCCTCGTGGAGATAGCGCCAGATGCATTCCCCAGATACCAAGTTGTGCCAGCTTATAAATGTGCACATTCTGGCCTCGATAGCTGCTGACATCGCGAAAGCGAGGAAATTCAGCAGTTAAGCGCTCGAGCAATCCGTCTCCATTGGCATAGAGACGAGGGGCGCATGATCGTACAAAATTCGAATAACGGCCCTGATACTTCTCAACAAGAACTCGACCAACTTCATTGAAGAGAGCTACGCGTTCATCGAGCATCGGCATCTCAATAGTTCCAGCAAAGACAGACTCAAGATCTTTGCGGGTAACCTTGGCAAGATATTCGCCGCTAAAGAAAGGAATATCTGAATTGATAGCGCGGTGTAGGCAAGCCAACATCGCTTCTGAATCACACCACCGCTTTCCCATGTAATCGGTCTCAAACTTAATGCCGGTTGAAAAATCGGTAAAAGCGAAGTTCATGGTATTTACAACCAAGGTAAAATCCATCAAAACGTCTGGGTCATTACCAAAATCAAAGAGCATTGAGCCATCAGGCTTTGCAAACTCTTCATATGCCATCCAGTTTGCAACTTCGGTGATCTTCTCGTGATTGACACGTACGAGTTGCGCCGCTTTAACTACTGGTTGCACACTTGATAAGACAGGCGTATTCCAATCAACAATCATTGCACTCTCTCTTATTCAGAGCCGCGTCGATAAGGCATACCCGCCATGGCAGGCGGTGTGAGCCGTTGCGCCAAGAAGGTAAGAACAATCAATGTTGCGAAATTAGGAAATACCGTGACAAACTCCTGTGGAATCACATCTACCCGCTGATGTATCCAGAAGGCAACGAGTGCAACTACGGCAGAAATTGCACCAGGTTTCCAGCGACGTGAAATTGAGTAATAAATCGAAAGTGCAAGAGCAACAATTCCTGCAACCATGACCAGCGACATTACAGACTCGTTCTGTCGAACTCGCAAAGCATCCGTGAATCCAAAAAGAAGTGAGCCGGCAAAAACTCCACCAGGTCTCCAGTTTCCAAAGATGACTGTGGCAAGTCCAATAAAGCCTCGGCCCGCAGTCTGTCCTTCGCGATAAACCGATGAAGCTACGAGTGCAAGGTAGGCCCCTCCAAGGGATGCGAGCATTCCTGAGATTGAAATTGCGATGTAACGGATACGGTAGACGTTGATTCCAAGAGATTCAGCAGCCATTGGATTCTCGCCAGAAAAACGCATACGAAGTCCGAACTTGCTGCGCCAGAGAATCCACGAAGTAAGTGGAACAAGAAGAAGTAACGCGATGGTGACAAGTGAGACATCTTTTGTAAGACCATGAAGAACGCCAGCTAGATTTGAGATAAAGAAGATGTTCTGCTTATCAATGCTTTCAAGTACGGGTGCAATTACGGGGATTGTAAAGGTTGGGAAAGAATCAACCGGTGGAGAAACGGTTCTGTCTCCTCCTACAGGTGGAAAGAAAATACCCGATAGATAGCGTGCTCCACCTGCAGCAATGAGGTTGATAGCAAGACCAGAGACTGCCTGATCGATACCAATCTTTACCGTCAAGATTGCGTGGAAGAAGCCAGATGCCAATCCGAAGATTGCGGCTGCAACAAATCCCATCAGTGGGCCGTGCAAATACCCAAACCATGCAGCTGTCCAGGTTCCGACAATCATCATTCCTTCGAGACCGATGTTGATGACACCGGCGCGCTCTGCCCAGAGACCACCAAGACCTGCCATTAATAATGGGATTGCAAAGCGGAGTGTGGCACCTGATGTACCTGGTGATGAGATATCTGTTGCACCCGTCAAACTCTCAACGAGTGAGATGATCAAGAAGAGAGCAGCGATAAGCAGAGTGATGCGTGCTGGAGATTTTAAGAGAGACTTGGTCTTGGTGGCCATTACTTTGTCTCCATTTCACTCGTTGCTTCGACATTTATATCCGAACTGACTTTGCCCACCGCCCGTTGTTGCTGGCGGAGATTAATGCGAGCCACCACTTCGTATGCAATGACAATAGAGAGAACGATTGTTCCCTGCATCACGATCACAATCTCAGGAGGAACTCCCTCAAACTCAAGCACTGGCGCTGATCGCTCGAGGAAGGACCACAGAAATGCTGCAAAGAAAATTCCGACAGGATGATTACGCCCAAGCAGAGCCAGAGAGAGACCAGTAAAGGCAAAGCCTGAAGGAAAGGCCATACTGTAGGAATGAGTATCAGATAACAACGTTCCGATTCCGACAAGACCGGCAATCGCACCTGAAAGGCAAGTTGTAATAAAGATCATTCCTGGAGCGTTTACACCACTGGCACGTGCTGCACGGAATGAGAGTCCGGTAGCTCGTAGATTAAAGCCGAAGACGGTCTTATTGAGCATTACCCAATAAGCAATTCCTACCAAGATAGCAACGAAGAGGAATGAGTAGACCTCGCCGCCAAACATTTTGAATGTCGGCATCTGACCACTTAATGGAATTGGCTTTGTCTGAACATTCTGCGAGCCTTCAGGAAGAATTCCAAGAAGATTTTCACCGAGCAAGAATGCAATAATCGCAGCAGCGATAAAGTTGAGCATAATATTGCTGATAACTTCATTTACTCCACGTTTAACTTTGAGATATCCGGCAATAGCAGCCCAGAGACCTCCTGCAAGCATCGCGGTGATGATGATCAATAGAACATGCAGTACTGGAGGAAGACTTACCGCCGCTCCGACAACAGCGCCAAAGAATGCGCCCATACGATATTGACCATCAATACCAATATTAAAGAGAAGCATCTTAAAGCCGATGGCTGCAGCAACACCTGCCATGTAATAGGCAACTGTTTGATTGACTTCAGAGACTAAGTTTCGTGGACTAAATCCATAAGAGATCATTAATTGGAACATCTCAAATGGGTTGACACCACGGATAGCCAAGATAATGTAGACAAAGACGAGTGAACTAAGGACTGCAGCGAGTGGAGCCACTGCTGCCCAAAAAAGTTTGTTTTTATTCATGCGCTCTTTGCTCCAGTCATTGCTAATCCGAGATCTTCCGGAGTTGTCTTTGATGGATTCAAGATTGAAACAATCGAACCGCTGTAGATCACTGCAATTCGATCTGATAGCGAAAAGAGCTCTTCCAAATCTGCCGAAATAAGTAGGACACCAGCCCCGGCACTTCGTGCCTTTAGTAAGTGCTCCCAGATAATTGCTTGTGCGCCAACATCCACACCACGTGTAGGTTGAGCAGCGATTATGAGTTTAGGGTCACCACTGAGTTCGCGACCGACGATAAACTTCTGTTGATTTCCACCTGATAGCGCGCTAGCTAAAACATTTACTCCTGGTGTGCGCACATCAAATTCTTTTACGACGCGCTTGGAATCTTCTGCAGCACCACCTTTGTTAACCCACATTCCCTTTGCCATAGGGGTCGCAAATTGATGACCCAGAATTCTGTTCTCCCATAATGGAGCTGACATCAAGAGGCCATCGCGCTGACGATCTTGTGGAATGTAGGCAACGCCAGCATTTCGAATATCCCGCGTTGCTGTAGTCGCCGCATCTAATCCAAGGACTTCTACAGAGCCTGCTGAAGTTGGTAGCAGACCCATTATCATTTCAATAAGCTCGCTCTGACCATTTCCTTCAACACCTGCAAGGCCGAGGATTTCTCCACCGTGTAAATCAAGATTGAGATTATGGAGAATTTCGCGGCCGTCTGGTCGTGAGTAAGAGGCTCCCTTGATCGAGAGAATGCTCTTTTCGCTCATTACCTGAACTCCTGCTATCGGCTTTGGTAATTCGCCTCCGACCATGAGTTCGGCAAGCTCTTTCTTATTTGTTTCAGCCGGTTTTCGTGTAACGACTGTTGTTCCCTGGCGCATAATTGTGATGTCATCTGCAATGGAGAGAACTTCATCTAACTTATGTGAGATAAAGAGAACTGTTAAGCCTTTATCTACAAGCTCACGAAGGTTTGCAAAGAGCTCTGAAACTTCCTGCGGTACCAAGACTGCAGTTGGTTCATCGAGGATGAGAATCTTTGCTCCCCGAAAGAGAACCTTTGCAATCTCCACGCGCTGACGTTCGCCGACTCCCAGATTAGCCAGCGATTCATCAGGGTCGATATCGAGGTGATAGGTCTTGGCAATTTCTAACAATTTCTTGCGTGCTTCATCGTATTTAATGACAAAGCCAAATCGTGATGGTTCACTTCCTAAAATCACATTCTCTAAAACTGTGGCGTTATCGGCGAGCTTAAAGTGTTGGTGAACCATGCCGATACCAAGTGCGATCGCATCTTGTGGGGATTTGAGATTTACTTCTTGACCAAAGACCTTGATTGAGCCCGCATCAGGGCGAATCAATCCATAAAGGGTCTTCATGAGCGTTGACTTTCCAGCGCCGTTCTCACCGATGATGGCGTGAATCGAGCCTTCTCGTACTTGGAGTGAAACATCACGGTTTGCAACAACTCCCGGATATTTCTTTTCCACCCCTGCTACTTCAAGAATATTTCCCACCTGGAACTTCTTTCTAAGATCTAAGTGTGAAGTGGGCCGCCAATTACGCGGGGCACAT
>JBJTKU010000063.1:0-4322 GCA_046096605.1 Candidatus Planktophila sp.
GCTGGTCAACTGCATGGCCCATGCGCGTCGCGAGTTCCACAAAGCCCTGGAGAACGATCACGGCCGGGCCTCCACAGCCATGAAAAAAATACAGGCCCTTTATCTGATTGAGGAAAGTGCCCGTGAAAAGGGACTGAGCCACGAACAGCGATTAGTGCTGCGTCAGGAGGAGGCGCTACCCGTTTGGAAAGACCTTGTTGAGTGGCTGGGTGAGCAGCAGGCTCAGGTATTGCCCAAAAGTCAGATTGGTCAGGCTATAGCTTACACGCTTCGCCGCAAAGAAGCCCTCGGCCACTACCTGACCGACGGCAAACTTGAAATTGACAATAATCTGGTAGAAAATGCCATACGCCCGGTGGCAATCGGTCGCAAGAATTATCTCTTCGCCGGTAATCACGAGGCCGCACAGCGCAATGCCATGATATACACCTTTGTCAATGCCTGCAAACTGCACGGCGTAAATCCGGAAGTGTGGCTGGAGGACGTACTGGGCCGGCTGCATAATCATTCCATACAGCGGCTGGAAGAACTGCTGCCCCACCACTGGCAACCCATTCAGCCGGGTCTGAAAGCAGACCCGCCCCGGAGCGAAGCCGAGACCTGAAACCCCGCAGAAAGGGGCTTCGGGGAATGCTCCCTAAAAGGAGCCGGAAAAACAAGATGGTGTTGGTCGGGGGGAACCACACACCCGCGACAGCCCGACTCCGGCTTCACAGCTTTTCCAACAGTCCGCTTTTTCTGACTGTTCCGGCCTGCTCCCATTGCCACCGGTAAACACCTGCGGGCAGCAATGGCAGTTTCAGTACTGCCTTGCCCCCTGATACCTCACTCCGCTGCAGTGCCTGACCCGTCAGACTGTACAACGACACCTGATCTCCTTCCCGAAGTGCAGAACCCTCTACCGTCGCGTATTCACTCGCCGGATTGGGCCACACCCTCAGTTCAGCCACTGATTCACTCTCCGTGCCACTCAACAACTTTATATCAACACTGTCTGTAACGGTGCATCCGTGTGCATCCGTTATGGTAACTTCATATACCCCCGCTGAAAGTCCGGTAATCTGCTGGGTTGTACCTCCGTTGCTCCACAGGTACTTGTGCGGCTGTACACCGCCGTCAGCATACGTATAGGCTGTGCCGTTCGGAAAAAGGGGGTTGCTGCATGCCTGCGATATAATATGGGGTACCAGTACCGAAGGATCGTCAAGATGATATGAAAAACTGGAACTGCATCCGTAAGTATCATTCACCGTGACACTGTAATCGCCGGGACCAAGCTGCTCGATCAGACTGTCCGTCTGACCAAAAGGAGACCACAAATAGTCAAACGGCGGACGACCGTTCAGCGCAGCAGCACTCAGAAAACCGTTGTGATCTCCCGAACACACAATCGGACCGCCGTTTACATACAGCGTCAACTGACCGCTCAGGCTGACGGATACGGATTCACTGTCCGTGCAGCCGGAAGCATCAGATACCGCCACCGTGTAGCTCCCCGGATGCATGCCGGTCTGGAGACTGTCTGCATAACCATTGCTCCACGAATACTGGAAGGGAGGAGTACCGCCACTGACAACTGCCGCCACAACGCCTCCCGACACACTGCCGCAAATGATATCGCTGACAACCGGCGTCAATTGCACGGAAGGCGCAGAGGGTACCGTCAGGGTATCAGAAAAACTACGGCCCCGGCTGTCGGTTATCGTAAAATGATACTCCCCGGCCGGTACATCCGCAAGCTCGGGGCCCGTGCCCGCAGCAGGATACCATGTGTATGTGTATGGTTCACAACCATTGACAGGATCCAGCAAAATATGGCCGCCGGTCGAACCCGCACAGGCAGCTCCGACAAGCGGGAGTTGCGCCAGTCCCGGTGCCGGGCGCTCATAGGCTCCCATGTCAACTCGCTCCCCCTGAATTCGCTGCGCGCCCGTAATATCAGTGGTCAAATTCACCATATTTACAATGTCATTACTGCCAGCATCAACACCGGGCGAACACGGTGACAGCTCGTAGTTGCCGCTCAGGGTATCCACAAATTCCGCAACCGTATTTCGGAGTGTCGTACTGTCATATATGGCGTTCAGGGTGTTGCCGTCTGTCATACAGTGATGGTAATGAACAGGGGCATACGAGGTTCCGGGGTTTAGTACCGATGCAATTGTATAGCCCAAATAATATTTGTTTTTCTGGAATATACAGTTGTAAGCCTGGGGCCATTTGTTACCATTATAGAAACTAAAGTTGGATATATTGCCTATAAAACTGCTGTTTGTTACTTTAAAATCAGGGGTATTGTAAAGTTCAAAAGAACCAAATATGTAATTGTTTAACATGAGAAGATTGTTGACCCTGTTGGGTCTGTTGGAGTATCTGATCTGTAACAACTCCAAAACCCGATTATCTCTAAAAACAATATTCTCCCAATTGGCAGGACCGCCGTCGGTCAGAATTGTACTGAATTTAAAGTTTTGCTCCAAAATCACGTTATTGAACAACAAATCATAGCCTTGCATATTGATCTGGACTTCTGAACAGTGACTAATCGTTGAATTGCTGACAAGCAATTCATTTGTGCCACCTTCTGCCAGTCCAAAAAACAGACAATTCAAGTTTGTCGAGAGGGTTGCGCTAATAGAATCGAAAAGACATGAATCAACACTGATTTTAGTGTTGCCGTCGTATCCGAACTGATCAGCATGCAGACAACCCGCTCCGCGACTCTGCCTGAACTGACACCCTGTGATTTTCAAGCATGTGGTTGATATATCCCGTGGATTGCCAAAACAGATACCGTCCGACTGAATTCGTGCCAGATTATTGTAGAAAACACAATCCCGAACATCAAAAGTGTCTGTGCGTTCAGAATCCCTGAAGTAAACAGAGCCGCCGCTAAAAAAGGCAAAATTACCCTCAAACCGGCATTCCCTGATATCATCGGGCCGATCCAGCCAACTACCCCCGGAACGATAAATGCCACCGCCGGAGTTGCTTGTACTCCGGTTCCCGATGAACGCGCAACGATCAAAAACCGGTGCTACCGAGCCGCTACCAGACCCGTTCGCATACACCGCACCGCCCGGACCCGCAGCGGTATTCCGCTCAAATACACAATGTCGAATGGTCGGATACCCCGTCCCGTCCTTTGCCATAATGTACATCGCTGCACCCGAATTTCCAGCCTCCCCGACGTTCACATTGAAATTGTCAGCCACTGCATCCCGGAAGATCAAACCCTCTATCAGTGTGCCGGTATCCGGGTACGCCAGATATAACAGATTGTTCGAGTTATCCGTACTGTCGCCCGGCACGCCAATGTCTCCGCTCAGGATCGTCGGGTTCGCCTGAGGGTCTCTTTCTTCCGCAAAAAATTCATTTCCGGAAAAACCGCCGTACAGCCGAACGCCGGACGGCAACTGGAACCGGGCACTCCGGTCTCCGTCTTCAGCGGGGAAATAAGTTCCCCGTGCCACCCAGATCTCGTCCCCGCTGTCGGATACAGACAGCGCATCGTGCAGATTTCGGTATGCATCACTCCAGTTCTGACCGTTGTTCAGACCCGATGACTGCCAGTCAACATAATAGCGCGTATTCTGACTATGGCATACAGCAGTGTAAAGGAAAAACAGAATCGTTGTCCTGAGCATTCGGAATCGGGAAGATTTCATATGATTGATTTTTGGGTAACTACCAGCCGGTCGGATTCACATCAACAAGATCTAAACGCTGCGAAGATACAGGCCTGTGTCCAGAAAACAAGAGATACACCAAAATATTTTTTCGATAGAGACAATAAATTCCATTTTTTATACTATGTATGAACATACAGGAGAAGGAAGCGATGTGTGTTTGCTCAGGGTGATATGGTTCTATAAACAGAACGAAGCGTTCCTGACATTCATTTAAGCGAGTATTACTCAAAACGGCTGTACCCCCCCGACCAACACCATCTTGTTTTTCCGACTCCTTTCAGGCAGCATTCCCCGAAGCCGCTTTCCGCAGGCTCGGCTCAACCTGGAGCGCTAAGATTAACCTGGTTTTGTTTAACCGCAGAGTTGCGCAGAGTTATCTTTCTCTGCGTAACTCTGCGTCGAACTTTGCGCAACTCTGCGGTTAAGAGAACGCAAACGCATTTACAGCCAAGCAAAGTGTTTTGGATACACCCGTGGTGTCAAGCCAGACCCGCTGACTCAGGCCGCTGTGTTTCCACGCCTGCAGGTGCTGCTGCATCAGCGCAGATTTGGAGAGCCTCGGAGTGCCTCCTGTACTGGTTCGTGCCATATGAAAATCTGTTTGGGGCAAAGGTCTTCATACGGAAATTA
>JBJTKU010000064.1:0-3582 GCA_046096605.1 Candidatus Planktophila sp.
TTCTTGATTCAATTGATCTCAGAAAGTGAGTTGAAAGTGGAGAGGTTTGCTCACACATCTGGACAGAGTCCATGCAATCAATCCCCAAGTCAGTGGAGTTTCACTTCTAAAGCAGTATCACTCATCAGGTAACTGATTCAAACAGAGGATTTCAGAAAATCTTCGAGTGCGCCGAGTTGAGAAACGATTTTATCCAGATACTCAAAGATGTCTAGATTCCCTTGACTAGCTTGGTGGACGATACTGGGATCGAACCAGTGACCCCCACAATGTCAATGTGGTGCTCTACCGCTGAGCCAATCGTCCGTACGGTTAATCAAAATGGGTCATATGAAATTGTTAGGAAAGTATAGCCTCAAGGTCATGGCTATCGAAAGTTGAGCCTATAAACGACCGAAATCATCCTCAAGACGCTCAATATCGTCTTCACCAAAATATGTCCCAGTTTGAACTTCAGTGAAGATTAATTCGTCTGTCCCGATATTTTCAATACGGTGAGCAGCGCCAATTTCGATATCAATGGAATCGCCAGCTGACATTTCAAAAGCGTCACCATCTAAAGTAATGCGAGCTTCGCCTGCGACTATAAACCAATGTTCGGCACGTTTTTTATGGCGCTGGTAGGAAAGACGCTTGCCTGGAAGAACGTAAACATTCTTTACCTGATGAACGTCAGAGGATGAGAGAACCTCGTAACGACCCCATGGGCGTACTGATTTTTCATCAGACACGTATGCGATCCTCTCACTCGAACGTTCATTACTTCATGGAGGTGGAAACGGGATTTGAACCCGTGTAGAGGGATTTGCAGTCCCTTGCCTCGCCTCTCGGCCATTCCACCATGAACAAAATATTCTGAAGAAGAAACGCCGCCCATCAATATGAACGGCGCTCAATCCGAGCGGACGACGGGGTTCGAACCCGCGACCTGAACCTTGGCAAGGTTCCGCGCTACCAGCTGCGCTACGTCCGCATTTGCTGCGGAGGTAAATCTAGCGTAGGCAGGGCCGATGCGCCAAAGCCTATGGTTTTCTGCGTAGCCTTACCCCATGTTTGGCCGCGATTACCAATTCTGGATGGGCGGTCGCCATGCCACAAAGATGCAGGATTTCACCGATGACCCGCGAGTGCTAGAAGATGGTGGCTTCTGGGCGGTCATGATTACCTTCGAAGGCAAGTATCACTTTGCAAAGTTTAAGAAGGTCATTGATGCTCCATTTGTTGGCTCTGAGTGGAGCATTCTTGAAAGACCGTGGCGTACGTCGATTCAAGAACTGGATTACATGTCATATGTGCACGCGATTCGAGAGGCGATATCTGCGGGCTCTGTCTATCAAGTCAATGCATGTCGAGAACTTTCGCATCTTTATGAAAAGAGAAGAAATCCCATGGATGGACTCTTCGCGCGTATGCAATACGCAAACCCAGCTCCTTTTGCTAGCTATATGAAAATTCCAGGATTCGAAATTGCCAGCGCTTCGCCTGAGCGTTTCCTATCTCGGACAGGTAATCACATCATTACCTCACCAATTAAGGGAACCATTCGTTGGGATCAGGATGATTTTGGTGAGAAAGATCAAGCTGAAAACCTTATGATCGTTGATTTAATGCGCAATGATTTGAGCCGAATTGCACGCGAAGGAAGTGTTGAAGTGAGCGAACTCTTCCGTCGCGAGAAACATCCAGGACTTACTCATTTGGTCTCAGATGTGAGAGCAGATATCGGAGAAGATGTCACATGGATGCAGATTCTTGCTGCAACGATTCCACCGGGGTCGGTAAGTGGCGCGCCTAAGAGCTCGGCGCTATCGATAATTTCGCATCATGAACCAACACCGCGCGGCCCTTACTGTGGCGCACTGGGTTGGATACAAGGCGATCGTGCAGAACTTGCAGTTGGTATTCGCACATTCTGGAACACCGGAGACGAATGGTTGCGCTATGGCACAGGCGCTGGAATTACTTGGGGGAGTGAGCCAGGACAAGAATGGGAAGAGACCCAACTCAAGGCTCGCACACTGATCGCAATAGCTGGCGGAACGCTGTGAAGATTTGGGTAAACGATCAACTCGTTGATGCATCGGCTGAATTCGTCGATGAAGCCGGTTGGCCACATGGCTCGGGAATATTTGAAACTTTGCGAACAGAAAACGGACGGGTGCAATTGTTATCTCGCCACATGCGTCGAGCGATTGCAAGTGGAGGCGAGCTCGGTATACCGATCCCAAACGAGGACGTAATACTTGCAGCCGTAGATGCGATTCTTCGGACAGAGGTTCATCAGATAGGACGACTCAGACTCACCTTCTCCAATGGCCAATTCATTGCAACTCATCTCCCATATACGGCAAAGATCGATGGGTACAAAGTCTGCGTTATTAGAGTTGTTAACTTGCCAGTTGGAAAGCAGCAAAAGACTTACCCATACACATCTCGTCTTGCAATCCTGGATGAGGTTTCTCGCAACGGATTTGATGAGGTAATTCTGGTCGGAGCAGACGGCCGAGTAACTGAAGGTGCTACTTCAAACTATCTCTTTAGATGTGACGGAGAATGGATCACGCCACCAATGGGGGCCGGGATATTGCCAGGAGTAATCCGCGCCTTAGCCATTGAAGAGTGTGGGGTGGTCGTGCGTGATATAAATGAGGAAGATTTAGTTCGGTGTGAAGCAGCAGTAATTGTCAGCTCACTAAAAATTGCACAAGCAGTCTCAAGCATTGACGCCCGGGTTCTGGCAAACGATCTAAGTGTGGCAGATATCTGCAGCAAATTAAGCGATATCGCTGCCAGTCATTAGGTACCCTTGGGCTATGGCAATTATTTCAATCACCGTCGATGGGATAGCGCGCAGCGTTGATTCTGATCAACGGCCGACCCATATTTTTGCCGAAGATAAATCGATCGTCGTGGCACGCGTTAACGGTGAACTAAGAGATCTTTGGACCGAGTTAAAAGATGGCGACGTAGTTGAAGGCGTATCGATCTCTTCCCCAGATGGTCTCAATGTGTTGCGACATTCGACTGCACACGTGATGGCCCAGGCAGTTCAACAAGTGTTCTCACAGACACGGTTAGGAATTGGGCCGCCCATTCGAGATGGTTTCTACTACGACTTTGACCCAGAGCGTCCATTTACTCCAGAAGATCTAGAGAAGATCGAATCTGCTATGCGTAAGATTGTTAAGGAAGGTCAGCGCTTCCGCCGACGCGTAACGACTGAAAATGATGCTCTGGTCGAGCTAAAAAATGAACCGTACAAGTGTGAACTTATTGGGATTAAATCTGGCGGAAACGAAGAGACAAGTGTGGAAGTTGGCGGCACAGAGTTAACGATTTATGACAACCTCGGAAGAGATGGTCAGCCTGTCTGGTCTGATCTCTGTCGTGGTCCTCATCTACCTTCCACAAAGCACATTCCAGCATTTAAATTAATGAGAAGTGCCGGAGCATACTGGCGTGGGTCTGAAAAGAACCCAATGCTGCAGAGAATCTACGGAACGGCGTGGCCATCGCAAGATGAACTCAATGGTTATCTTGAATTGTTGGCAGAAGCCGAAAAGCGCGACCATAGAAAACTTG
>JBJTKU010000065.1:0-4816 GCA_046096605.1 Candidatus Planktophila sp.
TCGCTACACACTGAGCGAAGCACAGAGTCGCTATCAAATTCAAAATCGAAAAGTTACAGATCTTAAAGATTTTCTCACCGGTACACCTGCCCTTGTTATTCGCGGAAATGACCGAATGGTCGATGCAGCTGTTACCGCCCACCCACAAGATGACGAGTTCGCTATCTTCGTGTCAGAGCAACGTTTAACTAAAGATGAATATGAAGTTCGCGAGATGCAGCGCGCCGTTGATGCGACTGGTTTTGGATTCAATGATGTCATCCTGACACTTCCAGCTGCCGCTGAACACCCACGTGGTGAACGCATCGTTGAAGGTGCATTCCATGGTCGTGCCCGACTTGAAGGCCATGACGTTGGATATAACACCATCGCAGCAAGTGGATCACATGCCTGCGTACTGCACTGGGTACGTAATGATGGGCCAGTTCGCAACGGAGACTTACTTCTTCTCGATGCTGGCATTGAAGTAGATTCTTTCTACACCGCAGATATCACTCGCACATTACCGATCTCAGGAAAGTTCACACCGGCGCAGCGTGCGCTCTACATGCTGGTCTATGAGGCACAACTTGCAGGCTTTGCCGCAGTAAAACCAGGTGCAATCTTCTCTGATGTAAATAAGGCGTGCCAGGCAGTTCTTGCAAAGGGCCTAGCAGATATGGGTGTTCTTACGGTAAGCGCGGAAGAATCAATGAAGCCTGATGTTGGATTACACCGTCGTTGGACTTTGCACGGAGTAAGCCATCATCTAGGACTTGATGTTCATGATTGTGCAAAGGCCCGCAAAGAAAATTACACAGATGCACCACTTCGCGAAGGCATGATAATTACTGTTGAGCCAGGGCTTTATATCCAACCTGATGATGAACTCTTCACCCCTGAATACCGTGGTATCGGTATCCGCATTGAAGATGATGTTGTTGTTACCGCAGATGGCTGTAGAAATCTCTCAGAGCGTATCCCACGTCACCCTGATGCAATCGAAGAGTGGATCAGAACACTTCAACAAGGGCGATAAGATTGGTCAATGACTAATTCTCTGATTCGTGCACGTGGCCTGACAAAAAAGTTCGGAGATTTCACCGCAGTCAACGGCATCGATTTCGATGTTCTCAAAGGTGAATCCTTTGGCCTGCTTGGCCCCAATGGTGCAGGCAAATCAACTGCGATGCGAATTATCGGCGCTACATCTCAGCGCACATCTGGCGAGCTCACCATTCTTGATAAAGATCCAGATAATTTCGGACCCCAGATTCGTGCTCATCTAGGAGTTGTTCCACAGCAAGATAATTTGGATACTCAACTTAGCGTTACTGAAAATCTCTATATTTACGGGCGATACTTCGGACTCAATAGGAAATTTCTCAAGAGTAAAATCGAAGAGTTGCTGATCTTTGCCCAACTCGAAGAGAAACGAAATGCAAAAGTTGAATCCTTAAGTGGAGGCATGAAGCGACGACTGACTATTGCGCGCGCTCTTGTCAGCGAACCCGAGATATTGATGCTAGACGAACCTACAACTGGCCTTGATCCACAAGCCCGACACATCTTGTGGGATCGTCTCTTTAGATTAAAAGAAGATGGCGTGACATTACTCATCACAACTCACTTTATGGATGAAGCAGAACAATTGTGCGATCGCCTAGTTGTCATGGATAAAGGTTCAATCATGGCCGAAGGAAGTCCTGCACAATTGATTAAAGATTACTCAACGAAGGAAGTCCTTGAAGTTCGCTTTGGTTCAGAGCGAAACGCTCAAATGGCAGATGATCTGCGCCAACTCTGTGATCGGATCGAAGAACTTCCAGATCGCATCTTGATGTACACCGAAGATGGTGAGGAACTTCTTGAACGCGTCTATAAGAAGAATTTCCACCCTAAAACATCGCTAGTCCGACGGAGCTCACTTGAAGATGTCTTCCTGCGCCTGACCGGTAGAACGTTGATCGAATAATGAGTCAGCTTCAACAACGTCAGGGTTCTCTAAAAATTGTCGATGCCACAAAAGTGGCAGCTCGAGGAGCTCTCTTTGTCACCGAAGCCCGATTGCGCTCGATGCTCAAGTGGGTCTGGCTCATCATCTCTCTGGCAATTGCCAATCCAGTTCTCTATTTAATCTCCATTGGTTTAGGTGTTGGCGCCTACATTGATAAGAACACTGGTGGAATGGGTGTAGACGGAGTCCCCTATTTAACCTTTCTAGCACCAGCGCTCTTAGCAACAGCTGCAATTCAAGGCGCTATCGATGAGAGCGTGTTTCCTACTCTTGAAGGATTTAAATGGAATAAGACATTTTTCTCCATGAACTCAACTCCCTTGAGCGGTAACCACATTGCGATGGGTGTATTTATCAATAGTTTGATCCGCGTTATCTTCACCGCCGTTCTCTACTGGCTTGTGATGTTAGCTTTTGGCGCTCTCGAATCTCCGCGGGCATGGCTAGCGATATTTACAGCGATTATGGCCGGTGCTGCCTTCGGAGCGATGATGCAGGCGCTGGCTGGATTATTAGAGAATGAAAATATTTTCTTCACCGTTCTCAATCGCTTTGTGATTATGCCTCTCTTTCTCTTCTCCGGAACTTTCTACCCACTGACTAATATGCCTATCTATCTCCAATGGATCGGTTGGATCTCACCTTTATGGCATGCAACCGAACTTGGTCGCTGGCTCACCTATGGCCATGAGATTTCATCGCAGATGCTCTATGTGCACTTTGTATTCTTGAATTCACTCCTTCTCTTTGGCTTGATTGCATCACGCCGAATCTTCACAAGAAGGTTGGCTAAATAATGATTATCTCTGCAGCAGTAGCTATAGCCGAAGCTCGCATGGGCAAGCCGGGTGAGAAATATTATTCGGGGCGTTCTCGCGCCATTATGGAGCGTGCATATATCGCTTTTAAATCATCCACCTGGATGATCGTATTTTCTGGTTTTGTTGAGCCCGTTCTCTTTCTTCTATCTTTTGGATACGGTCTGAAAGATCTTGTAGGCGATATAACCGTGGCTGGTCAGCCAGTTGGATATGTTGCTTTTATCGCTCCTGCGCTACTTGCAACAAGTGCGATGAATGGTGCGATCTATGACTCAACTATGAACGTATTCTTCAAACTCAATCACGATCGTATCTACCACGGCATGCTGTCAACTTCTTTGGGTCCTATGGATGTTGCACTCGGTGAAATTGGTTGGGCGCTGCTGCGCGGATTCTCATATGCAGTTGGATTTATGGCAATTGTTACTCCTCTTGGATTAATTCCAAGCGCCTGGGGAATTCTTGCAATCCCTGCAGCGGTCTTGATTGCCTTTGGTTTTGCATCTTTTGGCATGGCTGTGACCTCGTATATGAAGTCTTTCCAACAGCTTGAAGTCATCAATATTGTGCTATTGCCAATGTTCTTATTCTCTGGCTCTTTCTATCCGCTTTCAGTCTTCCCAGAGTGGATACAAACCGTGATTCGTCTCTTGCCTTTGGCACACGCTATTGATTTGGTGCGTGGGCTTACTCTTGGCAATATTTCATGGGCTTTGGTCGGTCATGCAATGTACTTTGTGGTCATGATCGTCGTGGGGCTTTTCTTCACAACAAAGCGCCTCAATGCACTCTTTATGCGCTAAGAGATAAGTGAACTACCTGCCCAAGCAGCTAATAGCCCGAAAATTAGTGACGCTGCAAGGTTAGTCGCGACCTCTTGATATTTCTTAAGCTCATAACCCAGGTAAAGATCGAGAATAAAAGTTGACCACGTCGTAAACGCCCCTGCAAAACCTACAGCCACAAAATCGTGCCAATGAGTCTTGCTAGTAAAACTTAGACCTAAAAGAAACGATCCGAGAATGTTTACGGTAAAAGTACCAATCGGTTTACTTGTGAAACGACGAAAATATTGATCAATCAAGAATCTCGCAGGTGCCCCGATGAATGCTCCAAGAGCTACGTATAGTGCAGTCAATTTTTTGCCTTAATTGTTGCTCTTGCAAATGGAATTACGACTGCGATGGTAATAATTGATGCAACTACTGTAAGAGCTAAATAACCAAAGCCCAATGCATCCTCGCCAACTACTTCAACCGTGACAGCAGAAAATGTTGTCATTCCTCCGCAAAACCCAGGGAGCAAGAACCATCTCAGTGCGGTTAATCCGCGGCGCTCCATTAAGACGAGGAAGTATCCAGCGAGTGCAACGCCGATTAGATTGGCATTAAGAGTTGCTGCAGCTGTATCTGGTGTGACTAGTGAGATGCCATAGCGAAAGAGTGAACCGAGTGCACCGCCGGCTCCGACATAGAAGACGGCTTTCAGCGCTTGCTCTTTCCGGTCAACGAGTTAACAACAGTTGTAATTGCACTGATAATTAAGCAGGCAAAGAAAGCGCTCCAGAAATCACGAACATCCAACGCCGAACTCCATCGAGCCGTCAGCGAAAGCATCATCGCATTAACTACGAAGATAAAGAGACCGAGAGTTAAGAAAGTAATCGGAAAGGTAAGAACTTTAACAATTCCACCTATGATCGCATTGATTACTCCAAAGAGCAGTGCAACCCAGAGATAGGTGAGTGCTCCCCCATTAACGCGGATTCCAGGAACTAGAAGAGTTGCACACCAGAGAGCGGCAGCAAGGCCGAACCAACGAAGAATCTGTTTTCCCATGGGGAAAGTATTACCCTTCGCGACGGCGAATCTTGGAACCTAGCCAGCGCGCTGGATCATATTTCACATCTACAACGCGCTCCTTCATAGGAATAATCGCGTTATCTGTAATACGGATGTGCTCAGGACAAACTTCAGTACAGCACTTGGTGATGTTACAC